>CAZFUK010000028.1:0-18929 GCA_964522005.1 uncultured Anaerolineales bacterium
GACGGTCGGGAGCGGGGTGGGCGGGGCCGGCGGGGGCGTGGCGGTGGCGCGGGGCGCGGTCGCGCGCAAGGCGAGGGAGGCGGGGGTCGGAGCGGCGCTCGTGGGCCGCCGCTCCAGCGCCACAGGGCGGGCTGGCTGGGCGCTCGACGCGCTGCCCTCGTTGAGAGTGCCAATTTGGTCCCAGATGTGCAGGCCGATGAAGCTGACGCTGACGAGGATGAAGGCGGCGACAAAGGGCCGCACCCGCACCCACAGCGATACCCGCTGGGGGGGAGGGACAAGCGGCTCAGATTGCGGTTCGGGCGCATGCCGGGCCATACGGTCTCACCTTCTCCCTGGTTCCCTCTCTCCATACTAAACGTGACAACGCAGGCCGTGTTACGGTCTTACGGTAACGAACCGAGCCGGGGGCCGGGGCGCGGGAATTGGTCAAGCACCGTCGTTCGTGGTAAACTTCCCGCCTGGCGTTCCCCTGGCCCCTGTATAGTATACATGATTCGGGCCGGTGGGTGACGATGGGGATAGTTCCAGTGATGGCTGAGCCTACGGTTGAGAAGGTTGCTTTGAGTAAGTGGTGCGTCTCCCGCTTCACAGACGGCTTGATTGAGGCCAGTATCTACCTGGCCGTGCTGTTGACGCCCATCCTGGTAGACGTCAATCTCCAGCGCATCTTCGTCCTGCCGAAAGTCGCGCTCATTCGCCTACTCGCGGCGGTGATTCTGGCGGCCTGGGGCTACCAGGCCCTCGGCGCCTACCGCCAGAGCGGCCGGCCCCCCCTCCGGCCGGCGCTGCGCCACCCGCTCGCCGCGCCCGGGCTGGCGGTCGGCCTGACCTTGGTACTGAGCACCTGTCTCTCCATCCTGCCCTACACCAGCGTGTGGGGCGGCTTTCTGCGGGTGCAGGGCCTATGGACCGAGGCCAGTTATGCCGTGCTGGCTCTCGCCGTCGCGCTTCACGTGCGCTCACAGGCCACAATGCGGCGGGTGGTGGACCTGGTTCTGCTGACGAGTTGGCCCGTCGGCCTGTATGCCCTCCTGCAATCGGTGGGCCTCGACCCGCTAAGCTGGATTGGCTACACGGGGCGGGTCCTGTCTACGCTGGGCAATCCCATCTTCCTGGGCGCCTACGTGGCCCTCGTCGCGCCCCTGACGCTCTATCGCGGGCTGACCCTCCTGGCGGCCCACCGCGCCCAGCCGACCGCGTCCAGCCGGCTCGGCCTGGTCTGGGTGGGCAGCCTGCTCCTGGTCCAGCTCCTGTCGCTGGTGCTCAGTCAGAGCCGTGGGCCTGTCGTGGCGGTCGTCATCGAACTGGGTCTCCTCATCGCCCTCCTCACGCGGCGCCGGAGCCTCGTGATGGGGCTGGTGGGTGTGGTGGCAGTCGGCGCTCTCTTACTGGCGGCCGTCAACCTGCCCGGCTCGCCCCTCCAGCCCGTGCGCGCCTGGCCGGTGGTCGGCCGGCTGACCGACTGGCGTGATGCCAACTACCGTGACGTGATCTGGTCCCACGTCGTTCTGTTAATTGATGCCCGGTTGGACCGCTTTGTGGTGGGCTATGGGCCGGAAACGCTCGACGTGGCGCTGGTCCCATTCTACACCACGCGGCTGGCGTACCTGGGGGGGCAGGCGCAGCAGATAGACCGCACCCACAACGCTATCCTTGAAGCCCTGGTCACGTCGGGGCTGCTCGGCCTGGGCGCCCAGGTCTGGGCCTTCCTGGCGGTCTCCGCCTTTGGGCTAGCCGCCCTGGGCGTCCTGCGCACCCGCCGTCAGCAGCTGCTCCTCTACGGGCTGCCCGTGGGTCTCGGCCTCGCGCTCGCTCTCGCCACGCGCCTGCTCAGCGGGGTCTGGACGTGGTCGGCCCTGGCAGCCGGTCTCGGTCTGCTGGCCGGGCTGGGAGTGGTTGTGGCGGGCGTAGTGCTGCGGCGGGGCGGGGCGGCTCTGGACCGCACGGCGGGCGACGCGGTCCTCAGCGTGTGCCTGCTGACCGGCTGGGTGGGCCACTTTGCCGAGGCGCAGTTCAGCCCCACCGCCGAGGCGGTGTTGCTCTATGTCTGGCTGGGGGTGGGCCTGCTGGTCGCCAACACGCGGCTGCCCGCCGAGGAGGCCCTGGTGGAGCGGCCGGAGGTGAGGGCGCCGGGCGGACGCGAGCGGCGCGAGACTCGAGCTACGGAGGGTGAGAGCAGCGCGCCTGGCTCGCGGCCCGCGCTCCTGGACGCCGTGCTCGTCGGTCTGCTGACGCTGGCGCTGATTGTCGGCCTGATTGACTGGACACCGCCCTTTAACCTGAACGGGCATCTGGCGGTGGTGCTGGGTCTGGCGCTGGTGACGTGGAGCCTGGCGATGCTCTGGTCGCGCTGGCGCGCGGGCGATGCGAACGTCGGCCAGCCCAGGCTGGACGCCGTCTGGCAGGTCGCCTATCTCTCGCTCAGCCTCGTCTTCAGCGGGTTGACGCTGTATGTCATGGGCCAGTTTGTGTCGCTCGTCCTGTTGCCCGTGGCGCTGGTGTACCTCTTGCTGCTGGCCGCGCTGGCGGTCCTCGCCTGGGTCCTGAGCGACGCCGTTCCGCTCTGGCCCGCTCAGGTCCCGCCCCGCCTGGCCGCCCTCGCCCTCGGCCTGCTAACCCTCGGCGCCGCCGTCTGGCTGGCCTTCCTGCCCCACGTCGGCGACCGCTACTTCGCGCTGGGCCGTCGCCTGGTGGGGCAAGGTCAGACGCCGCAGGGGGTCGAGATGCTGGCGCGCGCGCGTCAGGCCGCGCCCGACCAGGACGTCTACTTTCTGATTAGCAGCGACGTGCTGGCGACGGTGGCCGTGGGGGTGGGCGACCCGACGCAGCAGGCGGCCGCGTTTGAGCGGGCGCGCGCGGCCGGTCTGCGCGCTATGGCCCTCAAGCCCGGCCAGCCCTATCACCTGGCGAACCTGGCCCACATTGACCTGCGCTGGGCCGAGAGCACCCGCAATTCCGCCCAGCGGACGACGGCGATGCAGCGGGGCCTCGACACGCTGGCCCAGGTGTCGAAGGCGCTCGCCTTTGACCCGGCCATCTTCGATGACTGGGGCTACCTGTACTATCTGCGGCGCGAGCTGGACGCGGCCCTGGCTAAGTATCAAACGGCGTTGGCGCTTGACCCTAGCCGCCCGCAGACGTATATCCTACGGGGCCGGGCGCAGCGCGAAGCGGGCGACGTGGCGGCGGCGGAGCAGAGCTATACAATGGCGATTCGACTGGACAAAGAGCGGGTGGATGCCTACTCTGAATTGACCGAACTCTACCTGGAGCAGGGGCGCGCCGCCGATGCCCTGCCCTACGCCGAGCGGGCGGTGCAACTCGCCCCGACACGCTATGCCCTGCACCATAACCTGGCGCTCGTATACACCAAGCTGGGCAGGAACAGCGACGCCGCCGAGCAGATTCGCATCGCGCTGCGCTACGCACCGACGACGGAAGAGGCCAGGTTACGCACACTGCTACAGCAACTCTCAGGACAGTAAAGGGGGACAGGCGGATGACGGTGGCTAACCACGTGGTTGTGGGCGAAGAGACCCTCCACCTCATGTCTGAGATGGAGACGTTCAATCAGTGGATGTTCGACAGCATTCGGCCCTATATTGGGCAGCGGGTGCTGGAAGCGGGGGCTGGCATTGGCAACTTCACGGGCCGGCTGGTGGACCGTGATCTGCTCGTGGCCCTGGAACTCGAAGCCGACCGCGTGGAACGCCTCCGCCGGCGGTTCGCCGACGCGCCTCACGTCCGCGCCGAGGTAGGCGACCTGACAGATAGCAGCCTGCTCCGCCTGGCGCACTACCAGTTCGCGCCCGGCGGCCGGTTGCTCCTGCTCGTCCCCGCGCATCCCGCGCTGTATAGCTCGCTGGACGTCGAACTGGGCCACTATCGCCGCTACCGCGAGGGCGAGCTTCAGACCTTGCTGGAAGGCGTGGGTTTCCGCATTGAACGCCGCTTCTACCTGAACCTGTTCGGCGTCTTCGGCTGGTGGCTCAACGGCCGCGTCCTCAAGCGCCGCCTGTTGCCACGGGGCCAGTTGGGCGTCTACGAGCGCCTCGCGCCGGTCTTCCGAGGCATTGAGGAGGGAACGGGCCGCCGCTGGGGTCTCTCCGTCGTCTTCGTAGCGCAGAAGGTGCGCGCCTGAGCCAGGGTGGACTCGCCAGCGAGTAACAGTCGGAATCGGCGTGGCAGTCGCCGAGGCAATTTCCAGGAGGCCGTGTGCTGCATTTGGAGGACATTACCCTATCCGTGGTTATGCCGGTCTATAACGAGCGCGACACGATTGAGGAGATTGTGGCGCGCGTCATGGCGGTGCCCATTCGCAAGGAACTCATCATTGTGGATGACGGGTCGCGCGATGGCACGCGGCCGCTGCTACAGACGATCCAGACGCGGTATCCGCACGACGTGCGGGTCATCCTCCAGCCCTCCAACCAGGGCAAAGGCGCGGCGCTGCGGACCGGCATCCAGGCCGCGACCGGCGACTATGTGGTCATCCAGGACGCCGACCTGGAATACGACCCGCGTGACTATCCGCACCTGTTGCAGCCCTGCCTGGAGCACGACGCCGATGTCGTCTACGGCACCCGCTTCGCGGGCGGCTCGCAGCGCCGCGTGCTACTCTTCTGGCACTCCCTGGGCAACCGGGCGTTGACCACCCTCAGCAACATGCTGACCGACCTGAACCTGACCGACATGGAGACCGGCTACAAACTCTTTCGCCGCGAGATCATCCAGGCGATAGACCTGCGCCAGAACCGCTTCGGCTTCGAGCCGGAGGTGACAGCCAAGATCGCCTTGCGCGGCCTGCGCATCTACGAGGTCGGCATCTCCTACGCCGGGCGGAGTTACGACGAGGGTAAGAAGATCGGCTGGAAGGACGGCGTCGAGGCGATCTACTGTATCCTGCGCTACGGCCTCGAGCAGCGGCTGCGTGTGCGTCGCGAGCGCCAGGCCCGCCGTGGCGCGCGGCAGCGGGAACTGGCCTAGGCCGATGGCGATGACAACGAGGGTAGGCCGCCGACAGGGGGCGGGTGATGCTCTGCAGCGCGCGCTGTGGTGGGCGCTGGTCGGCGTCTTTGTGGCGGTAGGGCTGGTGGGCGTCTATCGCGGGGCGCGCCAGCAAGCCCCGGGCGCGCCAGGCGACTGGGAAACGACAGACGCCTGGCTCGGCATGCTGGAGGTGCCCTCCCCGTCGCTGGCGGTGAGGGAGAGCCTGAGACAGGCTCCCGCGTCGGGCGCAGTTCTGTTTGTCGGCTCCGCCAGTGACCCGACCTACACCCTGACCTACTTCGTCATCAGCTACCTGGCCTGGCCGCGTGTCGTCGGCGCGCTCCAGTGCGGCACGCAGGACCGCGAGGGAGTCCCCTACCTGCCGGTGACGGATCAGGTCACCAGCGTGCTGTTCTACCAGCGGCGGCCGCCGGCGTTCCTCGGCCAGGGCGCCCCCATTGGGCCGCACATGAGCCTGGTGACGGAACGGGAGAAGCGACAGTGGACAGACTACTGTTCGCGCTAACCCTCCTGTCCCTGCTCATCCCCGGCTGGGCGCTCGTGACCCTGCTGGGGCCGCGCCGCGACCGCCTGTCCTGGCTGGAAGTCGGCCCCCTCGCCTTTCTCCTCGGCAGCGCCGCTGTGACCCTGACCTCGTTCGCCCTCGGGTTTCTCGTCGCGGGCGGCCTGCTGCGGGGCCTGGTGGTCGTCATGGGCCTCCTGTTCAGCCTGGGCGTCGTTGCCCGCTACCGGGGCAGGCCCACCTGGGACGGCCTGCCCCGTGGCCCGGTGGCGAGCCTCGCCCTGCTGGTCCTGACCGCCCAGGTCACGGCGGTCGTCTGGCTGGCCTGGCGCGGGACGCTGGAGTGGGATGGGCTGGCCGTCTGGGAGATCAAAGCCTATCTGGCCTGCCTGAATGACGGCCGCATCCCGCTCGCCTACTTCTCCGACCCCTCGCGGCAGTGGAGCCACCCGCAGTATCCCCTGTTCGTGCCGCTCCTCGAAACGTGGTTATATGGCTGGTTGGGGCGGTGCGACCAGCGTCTGGCCGGCATGCTCTTTCCCCTGTTCTATCCGACCGCCGCCGGGCTGCTGCTGGCCGGCGGACTGCGCCTGGGGAAGCGGCTGGGGGCGGGCCTGGCCGCCGCATTGCTGCTCTTCTGTGTCCCCCAGTTGGTCGTCAGCGCCGGCAGCGCCGCCTCGGGCTACGCCGACTTCCCCCTGGCCGTCTTCTACCTGGGCGCCCTCGTCTACCTGGCCGACTACGCGGTGAGCGGGGAGGCGGGCCGACTGAGGCTGGCCGTGGCCCTGGCGGCGTGTCTGCCGTGGATCAAACAGGATGGACTGGTGCTGGCCCTGGCCTTCTTCCTCCTGACGGGCGGGGTGTTATGGCGCCAGCGCCGGACTCGCGTCAGTCTTCTGGCGCCGCCCGTGGTCTTCATCGTCTATGGCGTCTGGACTGCCTTTCTGGCCCTGGCAAATACGCCTCCATCAACCGTCTTCCTGCCCTTCACACTGGGCAACCTGGTCAGCCATCTCGACCGCCTTGGCCCTATCCTGCTGGCCGTCGTGAAAGGCATGCTTCTGCCCTGGCAGTGGAGCCTGTTATGGGCCGCGCTGCCGGTCGCGCTCTGGCTGCTGGCGCGCCGAGTCCAGCGGCCGCCCGTTGCCTTGCTCGCGTTGTCCGTCGTCCTGCCGCTGGCGGCCTACTCGGTCATCTATATCTTTAGCGCCTGGACGCCCTACTCGTTACACGTCGACTCGTCCCTGCCGCGCCTGCTCAGCCATGTGGCGCTCGTCGCGCTCTTGCTGGTCGGGTTAGCCATGCCCGAGCGGGCAACGGCTGGGCTGCTTGAGGTGCCTGAACCGTCATGAACCCCTCGCGTGTTACGCCGTTGAAGGTGCTGACCATTTTCGGAACGCGGCCGGAGGCCGTCAAGATGGCCCCGGTTGTTCAACAGTTGCGCGCGACGCCCGGCGTCGAGGCGGTCGTGTGCGTCACCGCGCAGCATCGCCAGATGCTGGACCAGGTCCTCCACCTGTTCCAGCTTCAGCCCGACTACGACCTGAACGTCATGCGCCCCGGCCAGAGCCTGGCCCAGGTCACCAGCAGCGTCTTGCAGGGGCTGGAACCCGTGCTGGCTGAGGTCCGGCCCGACTGGGTCCTCGTCCAGGGCGATACGACGACCACCATGGCCGCCTCGCTCGCGGCGTTCTATCACGGGGTGCGCGTCGGCCATGTCGAGGCCGGGCTGCGCACGGGCAACAAGCAGCACCCGTTCCCGGAAGAGATCAACCGCCGCCTCACGACTGTCCTGGCCGACCTCCACTTCGCGCCCACCGCGACCGCGCGCCAGAACCTGCTGCGCGAGGGCGTGGCCGCCGCGGCGGTCCACGTCACCGGCAACCCGGTCATTGACGCCCTGCTCGACATCGCGGGCCGGCCGTATAACTGGGCCAGTGGGCCGCTGGCCGCCGTCCCGCGCGACCGTCGGCTGGTCCTGGTGACGGCCCACCGGCGCGAGAACTTCGGCCGGCCCATCCAGGACATCTGCCACGCGCTGCGGCGGCTGGCCGGGCGCTACGCCGACCGGGTCCACTTTGTTTACCCGGTCCACCTGAATCCGAATATCCAAACGCCTGTTTTCGCGTTATTAGATGGGATAGCGAACGTCTCGCTCCTCCCACCCCTGGACTATCTGCCCCTGATTCAGGTGATGCGCGCCGCCACCCTGGTCCTGACCGACTCCGGTGGGTTACAGGAGGAGGCGCCGAGCCTCGGCAAGCCGGTGCTGGTGATGCGGCAGACGACGGAGCGGCCGGAGGGGGTTGAAGCGGGCACAGCGCGACTGGTGGGCGCCGACCCCGATACCATTGTGGCCGCCGTCAGCGAGTTGCTGGACGACCCTGCCGCCTACGCCCAGATGGCCCACGCCGTCAACCCCTATGGCGACGGCCAGGCCCGCGTGCGGATTGTCGAGGCCTTGCTGAGCTACTCATCCGAGGCGTCTCAGCCTGAGGCAGAGTGAAAGATTGTGAGCATGACCCAGCCGATTATTGAGTTGGACGGGGTTTCGGTATGCTACCGCCTGCCCAAAGAGCAGATCATCTCGTTCAAGGAGTACGCCATCCGCTGGCTGGGCCGGCGCATCACCTACCACGAGTTGTGGGCCTTGCGCGACTTCTCGCTGAGCGTCCAGCCCGGCGAAGTGGTCGGCGTGATTGGGCCGAACGGCGCGGGCAAGTCCACCCTGCTCAAGGTCATCGCGCGCGTGCTTAAGCCCACCCTCGGCCGCGTCAACGTGCGGGGCCGCATTGGTCCGCTCCTGGAACTCAGCGCCGGGTTTGACCCAGAGTTGACGGGCCGCGAGAACGTCTATCTGTGCGGCGCGCTGCTCGGTCTATCCAAACGGGATGTGGAGCACCGCTTCGACCAGATTGTCGGCTTCGCGGAACTGGAAGACTTCATTGACGCGCCGCTGCGCACCTACTCCAGCGGTATGATGGCGCGCCTGGGCTTCGCCGTGGTCACTCACGTGGACGCGGACATCCTGCTGGTGGATGAGACGCTCACCGTGGGCGATCTGGAGTTCCACCGCAAGTGCCTGGCCCGCATCCAGCGCTACCGCGAGGAAGGCGTCGCCATCCTGATCGTCTCCCACGACCTCAAGACCATTCGTGAGATGTGTACCCGCGTGGTCTGGCTGGCGCGTGGGCATCGGCAGGCCGAAGGCGCGCCCGACGAGGTCGTGGACGACTACATGGCCGCTTGTGGTCCCGTGCCTGTCCAAGCCAACGGCCTCGGTCCCTTCGCCTGAGAGCCGCCTGTCTCGTAACCCCGAGTCGACGGGAGCCTTGTCTCCTGTCAAGGAGCGCCTGGAACCATGGTTCGTGAAGAGGCATATCAGGACAAGCCCGTCGCCGGGGCGGTGCGCTACGCGGCCCAGGTGGACCTCACCTCCAACACCACCCAGGCTAAGGTGGGCCGCCTGGTGGGGTACGACAAACGGGTCCTGGAACTAGGGCCTTCGACGGGCGGCGGCGCGGCGGCCTTGCGCGAGCGCGGCTGCCAGACGGTCGGGATTGAGGTGGACCCTGAGGCGGCCGTGCTGGCCGAGCAGAGTTGCGAGCGGGTGATTGTCGGCGACATTGACGGGCTGGACTGGGACGCGGCCCTGGGCGACGACCGCTTCGACGTGGTGGTCGCGGCGGACGTCCTGGAGCATCTGAAGGAGCCGGGCCGCGCCCTGGAGGCCGTCCACCGTTTCCTCAAGCCCGACGGCTACCTGGTGGCGTCGCTGCCCAACATCGCGCACTTCAGCGTCCGCCTGGCGCTCCTGGGGGGCAGTTTTCCCTATAGCGAGATGGGCCTGCTCGACCGCACCCATCTGCGCTTCTACACGCGCGAGAGCATGGAACGGCTGTTTGAGGACGCGGGCTTTGTCATCGGCTACCTGGAACGCCAGCAGGACTACGTGCCGGGCTGCATCGCGCCCTACGACCCGGGCCAACTCCCAGCCGACATGCTCCAGCAGTTGACCCAGGACCCCGACGCCCGCACCTTCCAGTTTATCGTGGTCGCCTACCCACTCCCGCGCGCCGACATGACCCGCCTCCAGGAGCGGTTCCGCGAGCTGGTCTCTGCGCGCGAGGAAGCCGAGCGGCGGGCGCAGGAGTTGGAGGCGGAACTGAGCGCGGCCCGCGCCCAGGCCCAGGAGTTGGAGGCGGTGCGAGCGCACGCTCGCAGCCTCGAAGAGAGCCTGGCGCAGCAAGCGGTGGACCTCGCCCTGCTGCGGCACTATGCCGACGGCGCCATGGAGCGCGAAGCGAGCCTGCGCGGCATGCTGATGGAGGCCCACGACCAACTCTTGCTCCGCGACGACGAACTGCTGAAACTGCGGGGCGTGCTCACCCACGCGCAGGAGGCGTTGACTTTTACCCAGCAGTCGCTGGCCCAGACAGAGCAGGCGCTCGCCCAGCGAGAGCAGGCGCTCAGCCACGTGCAGCAGACGGTCGCCACCCAGGAGCAGACACTTGCCAACCAGCAACAGACGCTTGCCAACCAGGAGCAGGCGCTCGCCCAGCGGGACCACGCGCTCGTGGCGATGCGGCAAGAGTTGGCCGACGTCAACGCCTCGCTGCACTGGATGCTCAACACGCGCTCCTGGCGCCTGATTGAGCGCGTCTGGCAGTTCCGCCGACGGCTAGGGCTAGCGGCCCAGAAATGACCATGCGCTGCACGATTGTCATTCCCGTCTATAATCATGCGGCCCTGACCCACCAGTGTCTCCACCGCCTCCTCGCCTGCCCCGCCCAGACGGTGGAGCAGGTGGTGGTCGTCGTGGACGACGGGTCGCGTGACGGCACGGCCGAGCTTCTGGCCGCCTACGCCGACCGCGTCCAGGTCGTCACCCACGCGGTGAACCAGGGCTTCGCCCACGCCTGCAACGACGGCGCGCAGGCGTCGTCGGGCGAGTTGGTCGTCTTTCTGAACAACGACACGCTGCCCGTGCCCGGCTGGCTGGACGAGTTGGTTAGCTACACCGAGCGCCATCCTGAAGCCTCGATTGTGGGCGGCCGCTTGCTCTATGCCGACGGCTCCGTCCAGCACGCGGGCGTCGTCATCGGCCAGGACGGCTTCCCGTGGAACCTGTACGCCGGCTTTCCGGGCGACCATCCCGCCGTCACGCGCTCCCGCCAGGTGCCCGCCGTGACCGGCGCGTGCCTGCTGGCGCGCCGCCCGGTCTTTGACCAACTCGGCGGCTTCGACACCGCCTTTGTCAACGGCTACGAGGATGTGGACTTCTGCCTGCGCGTCGCCCAGCAGGGCGGCCAGGTCCACTACTGTCACACCAGCGTCGTCTATCACCTGGAAGGCTCGACGCGCGGCTCGACCCACCCCCACCACGAGCAGAACATCGCCCTCTACCGGCAGCGCTGGGGCCACATCCCGCCCAACGACGTGCCGTATTACCTGGCGGACGGCCTGCTCCGCCTGGACTATCCCTACCCCTACCCGCTCAACCTGTGGGTGGACCCTCGCCTGGCGGTGGTCAACCGCGAGGAGCGCGACCGGGAGCTTGAGCAGCTTCTCAACCGTCGGGCGCGCGAGGCGTTTGAGCTGCAGCGCGAGAACATGCGGCTGGTGGGCAAGCTGAGCCAGCGGCCGCCGGCCCCGCCGCTCCAGCCCCCGGCCCCGGTCGAGCCGCGCCTCACCCTGCCCGCGCCCCCGACCCGTCGCCGCTTCGAGCCGGGCGAACGGCGGCCGGTCGAGATCATCATCCCCAACTTCAACGGCCCCCACTACCTCCAGGCCACGGTGGAGAGCGTCATCGCCCACACCGACCTGGCGTTCCACACCCTGACCGTCGTGGATGACGCCAGCACCGACCCGGCCGTGCGCGACTACCTGGACGACCTCCGCCGCCGCGCCGCCCGCGCGGCGGGCGAGGGAACGCCGCTCTACATCCGTATTCTCCTCAACGCCCGCAACCGGGGCTTCGTCGCCACGGCCAACTGCGGGCTGCGCCTGAGCCAGGATGATGTCATCCTGCTCAACTCCGACACCCTGGTGACGGCCAACTGGGTCGAGAAGCTCCAACAGGCCGCCTACTCGCGGCCCGGCATCGCTTCGGTCACGCCGTTTTCCAACAACGCCACCATCTTCTCGATTCCCGAGTTCAACCAGCCCAACGACCTGCCGCCCGGCTACACAGTGGACAGCTTCGCCGCCCTCGTCGAGCGCGTCGCCCTGCGCGAGTATCCCCAGGTGCCCACCGGCCACGGCTTCTGCATGTACATGACCCGCGCCGCCCTGGACACCGTCGGCCTGCTGGACGAGGACCGCTTCGCGCCGATCTACGCCGAAGAGAACGACTGGAGCATGCGGGCGGCCAAACAGGGCTATCGCCATATCCTCGATGACGCGACCTTCATCTATCACCAGGGCACGGTCACCTCGACCTCCTCGGCCCGCGACCGGCTGCTCCAGGCGCACCTGAGCCTCCTGGACCAGTTGCACCCCGAGTACATGCCCCTGGTGGCCGAGTTCTGCGCCGAGAACCCATTGCGTCATCTCCAGGAGCGTATCAGGAGGACTCTATGAGCGCTGAGAATGTGCTCGTGCTGGGCGGAGCCGGCTTTATCGGCTCGTTCCTGGTGGACGGGCTGGTGGCGCAGGGCCACCGCGTCCGCGTCTACGACAGCCTGGTTCCCCAGGTCCACCACGGGCTGCGCGACGCGGGCGCCTGGCCTGACTATGCTAACCCCGCCGCCGAGTATGTCGCGGGCGATATCCGCGACCGCGAGGCCCTGCGCCAGGCCCTCCAGGGGGTTGACGTCGTCTTCCACGAGGCGGCCGCCGTAGGCGTGGGCCAGTCCATGTACGATATCGAGGCCTACGTGGACGCCAACACGCGCGGCACCGCCGTTCTCCTCGACATCCTGGCGAATGACAGCGCGGTGCGCGACCACGTGCGCAAGCTGGTGGTCGCCTCGTCCATGTCCATCTACGGCGAGGGCGCGTACTGGTGTCCGGTGCATGGCGAGGTCCACCCGCGCGGGCGCTGGCGCGAGCAACTGGCCGCCCGCGACTGGGAGCTATACTGCCCTGTGCCTATGGCCGCCCCCGACGGGACGCGGAATGGGCAGGCCCAGGGCGCGGTCTGCCACGAGCGCCTGCGGCCGGTGCCTACCCACGAGGACAAGCCGCTCTACTGCACGTCCATCTACGCCATCACCAAGAAGGACCAGGAGGAGATGTGCCTGGTGACCGGGCAAGCCTACGGGCTGCCCGTGGTGGCCCTGCGCTACTTCAATGTCTATGGCCCGCGCCAGGCGCTCTCCAACCCCTACACCGGCATCGGCGCCATCTTCAGCAGCCGACTGCTCAACGGCCGCCCGCCGGTCATCTTCGAGGACGGGGGGCAGCGGCGCGACTTCGTGCATGTGTCCGATATCGTGCAGGCCAACCTGCTCGTCATGAACCACCCGGAGGTGGACGGCGGGGTGTTTAACGTGGGCACGGGGCGGGGGCTGACCATCCTGGAGGTGGCCCAGATTCTGGCCCGCCACCTGAACCAGCCCCAGTCGCCCGACGTGACCCAGAAGTTCAGGGTGGGCGACATCCGCCATTGCTACGCCGACATCCGCCGCCTGCAGGCGCTCGGCTACAGCCCACGGGTCGCCTTCGAGGATGGCGTGGCCGAACTGGTTGCCTGGGTCCAGTCCCAGACCGCGGCCGACCACTTCGCCACCGCCACCCAGGCCCTGGTCGAGCGGAACCTGGTGCACTAAGCCCATGCGTGTCCTCCTGGTTGCCCATCGCTTCCCGCCGGACGGCGTGGCGGGCGTCGAGCGCATCACGCAGACGCTGGCGGCTGAGCTGACGGCGGCCGGCGATAGCGTCAGCATCATCAGCGGACGGCCCGCGCCGCTCGACTCCTTGCCCGTGCGCGAGCGCCTAGCCGATGGCACGGCCGTCTATCGCTTCCCGATTCTCGAACCCCGGCCCCGCACGGCCTTCCTGCTGAACCACGACTACCTGGAGCAGCGCTTCGTCCAGACGTGCATCGAGGCTCAGCCGGAAGTCGTCCACTTCATGCACCTGATTGACCTGTCGCCCCGCTTCGTGCGGCTGGCGCGCCGCTACAGCCCGGTCGTGCTGTCGCTCCAGGACTTCTACCTGGCCTGCCACCGCTACACCCTCCAGAAGGTCAGTGGGGCGTTGTGCGACGGGCCGAACGGGGGGCGTGAATGCGCCGCCGCCTGCTTCGCCGACGAGGGGTCGGCCGCCCTGCCGCGCTGGACGGCCCGCACGCTCTACTTCCGCCGCGTCCTGCACATGGCGGAACGCCTGATCGCGCCGTCGCGCTTTGTCGCTGACTTCTTTGAGGGCTTCGGCGTGGACGCGGACCGCCTGCGGGTGGTGCCCAACGGCGTGTCCATCCCGCCGCTGGAGTACGCCGACGGCCGGCGCACGCCCCAGAGTCGCGGCGCCTTCAACATCGCCTTCCTGGGCCAGGTGATGGTCCACAAAGGGCCCCACTTCATCCTGGACGCCCTCCGCCTGGCCGACCTCGGCGCGGTGGAACTGTCCTTGATC
Source organism: uncultured Anaerolineales bacterium (assembly GCA_964522005.1). Lineage (GTDB taxonomy): Bacteria > Chloroflexota > Anaerolineae > Epilineales > JAHCIE01 > JAHCIE01. The sequence goes on from CAZFUK010000028.1 coordinate 14,096, forward strand.
GGCATCGCCCCCGATATCGAGTACGCCCGCCAACTCCGCGCCCGCGCCGACGCCATCCCTGGCCTGCGCCTGCGCCTGTTCGGCCCCTATGAGCCGTCCCAGTTGCCCTACCTGCTGGCGGACGTGGACTGTGTCGTGACGCCGTCGCGCTGGCCGGAGACCTTCGCCATCGTCACCCGCGAGGCGCTGCGGCGGGGCGTGCCGCCCCTGGTGTCGCGGCTGGGCGCGCTGCCCGAGGCGGTCGTGGAGGGCGAAAATGGCTACACCTTTGACCCGCAGCGGCCCCACGACCTGGCGGTCCATCTCCAGCGCCTGGCGACAGATGAGGCCCTGCTCCACAAACTGCGCGAGGGGGCACGCAGGACGCCCGTCACTACCGTCGGGGAGCACGCGACCGCCGTGCGCGCCGTCTACGAGGAAGCCTACGCGGAATACATGCGCGCGCCGCGCGGCAACCGTACCGTGCAGGAAGAATTCGATGCCCTGCACGCCGTCCTCATCCAGCACGGCTTCGCCGAGAACCGGGACACTCTCGCGCCGAGTCTAGGGGCGTCATGAAAGCCTTAGTCCTTATCTCTGGCACTGTGACCTACTTCTATAACCTGACGGGCCGCCGCCTGGCCGAGGCGCTGCGCAACCTGGGCTGGACGGTGGACCTCCACACGCTCAAGACCGCGCCCGACCAGGACTACGACTACGTCTTTCTGATGAACACCACCGATCTGGTCCTCAGTTGCGCCACGCCGTATGACGCCATCCATCGCCTCGCCCGCGTACGGGCACGCTGCCGCTGTCTGGCGCTCGTCCTCCTGGAGCCGGTGGAGACGAACTGGTTCGCCCACGCCTATGACCTGGGCAAGACGGCGCAGATTGACCTGCTGCTCGACGGCGGGCTGTACAGCCAGGCGGATCGGGTGGCCGCCGACGCCCGTCCCGTCTACCGCTTCTTCTTCAATGGCCTGACCGCCGCCGAGCGCGCGTCCATTCCGTATCAGGTAGCGCACGCGGCGCGGCCCATTCCCTGGGTGATGGTGGGGCACGCTACGACAACCCGGGCCAAGCTGGTGAAACGCTTGATGGAGGAGGTGGACCCAGGCGGCTTTGTCTACCTGTCGCGCCTCGAAGCGGTGACCGAGGATGGCCCCCATCTCAACGAGCAGCAGTTCATGGCTGCCCTGCGCCACGCCCGCTACCAGGTGTGGTGCTCGCACCACCAGGGCTTCTACCTGGAGGGGGAACGCTTTCGCATGTCCTTGCTCGCCGGGGCGCTCCCGCTCAAGATTCTGCTCCACCCCCTGCCCGACCGGAACCGCTGGCCGTTCGCCTATCTCCTGCTCGACAAGGACGACTTCCCGGCGGCGATGCGCGCCCTGGACCCGGCCGCCCTCTGGAACCGCTTTGTGGCCGACTTCTGTGCCCTGCCCTCGCTCGAAGTCGGGCTGGAAACGGCCCTGGCCGGCGCGGGCCAGACGGTGGGAGGGCTGCGATGAGCCTGCCCATCGCTCACCCCGACCGCCTGCGTCTGGCGCCCGACGGGGTGACAATCGCCATTCCCAACTGGAACCACGAGTTCCTGCTGCCGCGCTCGGTGCAGTCGGCCCTGCGCGGCTGCCAGGCGCTGCGCCGGCACGGCGTGGCGGCCGAGGCGCTGGTGGTGGACGATAGCTCGCGCGACGGCTCGCTGACGCTCTTGCGCCAGATGGAGGCGCTGTTCTACGCGGAGGGGCTGCGCGTGCTGGCGAGGGTCGAGAACGGCGGGCCGGCGGTTGCGCGGAACACCGCCCTCGTCCACGCGCGCTACCGCTACGTCCTGTTCATGGACGCCGACAACGAGCTGATTCCCGACAATGTCCACCTCTTCTACCGCTCCATCCGCCAGACCGGCGCGGCCATCGTCTACGGCAACCTGCTGCGGCAGTCGCCCAATCCCGACGAGACCCGCATCGCGAGCAACGAGAGTTACCAGGGGCACATCTACCTGGACAACTACATTGATGCCTTTGGCCTGTACGACCGCCAGCAGGTGCTCGACCTGGGCGGCAACCTGCCCGGCGAGTGGCTCCAGGGACGCGAGGACTGGGAGCTGGTGCTCCACCTGGCGACCAATGGCCGGCTGATTGTCTATGTGCCGCTGATGCTCGGGGTGTATCACAAGCTACCCGGCTCCATGGACGACCATGCCACCCAGGGCTACCAGAAGTGGCAGCCGCGCATGTTCCGCATGTTCAACCAGCTCAGGCTGCGGGATCGAATGCCGACCAACACCCGCCACCGGCGCTACCATCCCGATATTGGCTACCTGTAGAGCCTCGAGAGTCGTGTAAAGTATGGAAACTGACATGTCCGACTCACCCGTCACGCCGCTCTGGACGACCCTGTTTAGCGCCTACGCGCCCGTCGAGCGCTATCTCCAGACCCTAGCCCGTAGCGGCTCTGGGGCGGCTCAGCCCGACCTGGCGTTGTCCGCCCTTGACTGCTATCTCATGGGACAGATCGCCGCGTGCTACCCGGCCCCGCCCACCGTCATTGACCTGGCGGCGGATGCCACCGCCGGTGCGACGACCGCCTTGTGGAGCAGTCAGCCGACGGTTCGGCGTGTGCTGGCGCCGCGCCTGGGCGGGGCGGCTGAGTGCTCGGGCGCCTGGCGCGGCCTCTTCCCGTCGCTGGTGGACGAGGCAGCCCAACGCCGTGCCAGTCTCAACGGCGACGTGCGCCTGGACGACGCGGCCGCCCTGCATGCCCTTCAGCCTGACCTGGCGCCCTTCTCGCCCGTCATCTTCACCCTGGCCGGGTCGGACGCCGCGCCCGCCGCCGCCGTGGCCCACCTGCGTCGCCTGTTCCAGCTTCAGCCCGATGGCCTCGTCCTCCTGCTGCCCCTGGGCCGCATCGGGCAGAGCGCGCTCCTCGAAGCGGTCCTGGCCGACTGTCGCGCCGCTGGGCGTCGGCTCGACGCGCTACGCGAGGTCAATCCCTTCCTGTCGAGCAGCCAACTCGGCCTGGTCTCTTCTCCGACCACGCCGTCCATCGAGGCGCTCGTCCGGCAACTCGGCCGCCCGTTCGAGGGCAACTTCGAGTTCCTGACCTTGCTCCAGGCGCTGCTCCAGGCCACCCAACGGGAACAGCAGGCGCTCCAGGATGTGGCTGTCGCCCGCCAGGAGGCCAAAGCCTTTGAGAATTCGCTGCGCGAGTGGTACAATCGCCCGCTGCGGGCCGAAGTGATGCACGTCCTGCTGCGCGTCACGCCCCGGCCCCTCAAGCAGGCGGTCAAAGCCCTCCGCAAGCCCGCCACCGCGAAGTAGCGCGCGTCGCGTGAGGACCCTTTCGACCATGCCGAAGACGGAGGACCGACGATGCGCCAGTCTCACCTAGCGAAGCCCCGCCTGCTCGGGTTCAAGCTCGACCCGGCCTTAGCAGGGCTGCTCGTCGTCCTGGTCGTCTTCATGACGCTACGCTTTGTGAATCTCGACCGCAAAGTGTACTGGCACGATGAGGTCTTTACGTCGCTCACCCTGGCGGGCTATACCACCAGTGAGGCGGAACTGGCCCTCGCCGCGCGCCAGGAATTTAGCCTCCCCGAGCTGCAGCATTATCTGCAGCCCAACCCGGATCGGTGGCTGAGGCACTCGGTGGCGGCGCTGGCGACGGAAGACCCCCAGGTGACACCGCTGTACTTCGTCCTGACGCGCTACTGGGTCAAGACGTTCGGCGCGAGCGTAGCGATGACGCGGGCGGCGTCGGCGCTGTACAGTGTCCTGCTCCTGCCTGCCCTCTTCTGGTTCTGCCTTGAACTGTTCTCCTCGGTGAGTGTCGCGTCGCTGGCCGTCCTTCTGGTGGCCGTCTCGCCCTTCCATCTGCTCTATGCGCAGGAGGCGCGGGAGTATACCCTCTGGGGTCTGGTCCTCTGCCTCCTGGGCGCGGTCTTTTTACGCGCGTTCCGCCTCGGTACACCCACCTGGTGGACGCTCTACGGGCTGGTGGCCGCCCTGGCCTTGTATACCCACGCGCTGTCTGCCCTGGTGCTCGTGGCGCAGGGGCTGTGCGTGGTGGGGAGCCTGGCCGGACAGTGGCGCGGGCGCGAGGGGCGGTGGCGGAGCCTCAGCGGTTTTCTGCTCGCCGGCCTGCTGGGCATTGGGCTGTTCGCCCCCTGGGCCGCCATCATTGTGCGCCACCTGGACCTCGTCACGGGTCACACCAGCTGGTCGTCCCAGGGCCAAGGGCCCCAGGCGAGCATCCAGAACTGGCTTCTGAACGTCGGCCATCTCTTCGTGGACCACGAGCCGTCCCTCGGTGTGTGGGATCTGGCGCTGGCGGTGGGTCTCGCCCTGCTGGTCCTGTATGCCGTGGTCTATACCGCGCGCCGAGCGCCCCGCCCCGCCGGCCTGCTCCTCCTGGCGCTGATTGTCGTTCCTTGCCTCGGGCTGCTTCTGCCTGACATCACGGCTGGGGGCATGCGGTCGCTGGTGGGCCGCTACCTGATGCCGGCGTACCTGGCGATGCACCTCGCGGTGGCGTATTTCATCGTGGAAGGGAGCCGTGCGCCCGGAGTCAGGCGGTCGTTGGGGTACGGCCTGGGCCTGGTGTTGGTGCTGGGCGGCGCGCTGTCCTGCCTGAGCCTGACTGACCCCGTCGTCGTGCATACGAAAGGCGCCTCCAATTCTCCGAGCATGGCAGCGGTGATCAACCAATCGCCGCGCCCGCTTGTGCTCACCGATCGAACCCAGGTAAATGTCTACGGGCCGGGCGCGCTGGGCGCCCTGTTGCGCCCCGATGCGCGGCTGCGCCTGGTAAGCGACATCCAGGCAGTTGTGCTCCAGCCGGGCGATGACGCTGTCTT
>CAZFUK010000029.1:0-18798 GCA_964522005.1 uncultured Anaerolineales bacterium
CCAGATTCCCTGGTTTACCACCATTGATGGCAAAGATATGTTCAAGAAGCAAGAGATTCGTCGGATCAGGCTCCATCAGGAAAACACGCCCCGCTGAGCCAACACAAGCGGCCGCATAAAGCGAGAACTCCCCTAAACACGCTCCAGCGTCAACGACATACATTCCCGAAGTCAACGCCCAGGCCCCCTCGCGCAAATACCCCCCTATCTGATAAAACGCCTGATATGGAGTATGTGGAAATCTGAGATGTATCCCATTGGAAGTGTCCACGTGATAGACGCCTGACCGATAGAACACCTTGAACCAGGCGTGATCCATAAGATTATGTTTCATACAACGCAACTGTTCAACCACACCGTTGCTCATTACCAGCCCCCCACTCCTACAAGCATTTCTTTTGGAAATGAGGCGTTCAGTATTCCCTGCACGTTATGACAGACGTAGTCCACCTGCGCCTCGGTCATGACGCCCGAGAAGGGCAGCGCCAGCGAGACGTCGCCCAGGCGCTCGGTGACGGGGAAGTCGCCGCGTTGGTAGCCGAAGGTATCGCGGTAGAACGGCTGCAAGTGGATAGGCGTGAAGTACGGGCGGCTGGGGATACCAGCCTCCGCCAGGCGGCGCATGACCTCATCCCGGTCGGCGGGAGGCTGGATGCGCACGACGTACACGAACCAGCTCATGCGGGTCGTCGTGTCCGCGATGAAAGGTCGCTCGATCAGTTCGACCCCAGCCAGCCGCTCGTTGTACCAGCCTGCCACCTGCTCGCGCTTCGCCAGCAACTCCTCGATACGCTCAATCTGGACCTGGCCCAACGCCGCGCTCATCTCATCCAGGCGGTAGTTGTAGCCCAGGCGTGTGTGGTTGAGCCAGGCGTCAAACACGTCGCGGCCCTGGTTGCGCAGCGAGCGGAACAGGTTGGCCCACTCGTCGTCCGACGTGACAATCATGCCGCCCTCGCCCGTCGTCATCTGCTTGTTGGGATAGAAGGCAAGGACGGCGGCATTGCTCATCGTCCCCGCCTTGCGCCCCTTGTACTCCGCGCCGACGGCCTCGCAGGCGTCCTCAATGACGGCCAGCCCGTACCGCCGCGCCACTGCCAGGATAGGGTCCATTTCGGCCGGCTGGCCGAACGCGTGCACTGGCAGGAGGGCCCGCAGGCGACCACCGCCAGACGCACGCGCGCGGAGAGAGCGAGGCAGCCACCGTTCCGCCGCCTTGCCACCCTGCATAAGGTCCTCAGCCGCCTGCGCCACCAGGGCGGGGTCAATATTGCCCGTCGCCGGGTCCACGTCCACGAAGATCGGCGTGGCGCGCTCGTAGAGAATGCAGTTGGCCGAGGCGATGAACGAGAACGGCGTGGAGATGACGTAGTCACCCTCCCCCACACCCCCCGCAATAGCGCACAGGTGCAGCCCGCTCGTGCCCGAGTTGACGGCGATGCCATACTTCGCGCCGACATAGGCCGCCACGCCTTGCTCGAACGCCTCGATACGCGGCCCGATGCTCAGGATCGATGTATTCAGGACATCCATCACTGCCTGCCGCTCAGCAGCGGTGAGGTCCGGGGACGACATAGGAATAAACATAAATCTACCCTTCCTGAGCCAGAAATAGCTCCGCCCACCCGTTCACACTGTGGCGCTAGCACAGGGGGCACGATGAAGGGCGGGCGGGGTATCATATTGGGCAAAGCTATATAGATAGTATAGCGGCCCGTGCTTGTGGAATTGCTTACAGAAATGCTTGTAGACAGGTTAATTTGTGCAAGGTCTTCGAATTTCGGCGCTAGCCACGACCTCCATTCTTGCCGTCGCCTTGCACAAGCCTACGGATGGTAGCCGGCACGCCTGTCACCACGGCGTGGTTCGGCACATCCCGACTCACGAGGGAACCCGCTCCGACAATACTCCACGCCCCTACCTGGCGTCTCGGCATCACCGTCGCGCCAATGCCCACCAGGGCGCCCTGGCCTACCTGCACCTCACCGCCCATATGGACGCCGGGCGCGATGTGGACATCGTCGCCGATACAGCTGTGATGATCAACGCTACAAGCCGTATTGAGGATAACATTGTTGCCTACAACGCTGCCAGGATTCACCACCGCATTGGCGCAGATCATGGTACCCAGGCCGATGCTCACATCAGGCGCTACCACCGCGCTGGGATGCTTCGCCACAATCATCTGCTCGCCGCGCGCTGTAAGCTCACCAAAGAGGCGCGCCCGTACGGCATTGTCCCCTATTGCCACGATCAGCGCATCATGGGGTATCTCGGCAAGCGCAGCGAGGTTACCAAACACAGGCAAGCCGAGGAGCATCCTATCTTGTAGATCAGGACGATCATCCAGGTAGCCCAGCGGTTCAATAGGGCTGCCCGCATCGCGCGCCCGCATCAGAATATCCGCGACCACCTGGGCATGCCCCCCAGCGCCGATTATCAGAACGCGCTTCACCTATGCCACGCTCCCCCTGAACTCCTCGGCTGTAGCCTGACCCGGCTGGCTGATGCCTTCGCGCTTGATGATCGCCCAAATAGTGAGAGCAATGATTCTGAGATCAAGCCACAACGACATGTGCTCCACATACCACACGTCTAGCTCAAACTTCTTCTCCCACGTCAGCGCGTTGCGCCCATTGACCTGCGCCCAACCCGTGATGCCCGGGTGCGCATTGTGGCGGCGGCGCTGGCGGGTCGTGTAGCGCGGCATATACTGCATGAGCAGGGGGCGGGGGCCGACCAGGCTCATCTCGCCGCGCAGCACGTTGATCAGCTCTGGCAGTTCGTCCAGACTTGTACTGCGGAGAAAACGACCAAACGCTGTTAAGCGCTCACCATCCGGCAGTAGCTGTCCTTCCGCATCCCGCGCATCCGTCATCGTGCGGAACTTCAGGAGCGTGAAGGGCCGACCATAGAGGCCGGGCCGCTGCTGGCGAAAGAGGACGGGCGAGCCGAGTTTGAGTCGGACCATAAGGGCTACAGCAACGACCACAGGAATCCAGAGGACCATCGAAGAGACGACCAGGATGAGATCTAATACCCGTTTGCCAGATGAATGGTATGTCATATTCCTTCTCCGATAAGGCTACTGGGTGAGGGCGCCTCCAAATTCGGCTGAGACGTTGGGAGGCCTTTTGCCACGAGCAGCCGCGTGTATTCCCCTTTGACCCTGGCAAAGACCAGCTGTTCATCGAATCGCTCGCGGGCAATAAGCTGCCCTTCTCGTTGCATCGAGTGCGCCAATCCTGAGTCGCTAAGAAGGCGGCCGATCGCAGCGGCCAGGGCATCTACATCTCCCAGCGGCACAAGTAGGCCGTTACGGTTGTGCTCCACGGCTTCACGGTTGCCCTTCACGTCGGTCGCGACCGCCGGCACACCCATCGCCGATGCTTCCATGATCACGCGCGGCACCCCCTCAAACAGAGAGGGCAACACGAGAACATCCATCAACTTATAGAGCCTGGGCAACTCGTGATTGGGGCGATGACCCAGGAAAAGGCACTGATCCCCTATGCCAAACTCGGCTGCCACCGATGGCTCAATGGCGTCGGGCTTACCGTGGTCCGCTTCCCCCACAATCAGGAAGCGGACACCCGGTACACGCTTCGACACCTGTTGGGCCGCGTGGAGGAAGTCGAGAAAGCCCTTCCGTTTCGCGGCCAGTCGTCCCACAAAGCCCACCACCGGCGCATCGAGCGCAATACCAAGCCGCTCTCTGTAGCGTCGCGCTTCCTCCACTGGGATAGACGCCGGGTTAAACTCCGCTAGATCAATCCCGTTGCCAAGATATCTAATCTTATCAGCGGCGCAGATGCCCTCGGAGAGAGCTGTACGAAGGTCTTCTCGGTTTTGTGAGAGATATAGATCAGAGCAGTGAGCCGCTAATTTCTCTAGATTGATGTAGAAGCGGCGCGCCGCTGGACGGGTGAGATCATGGAAATGGAAGCCGTGGACTGTGTTGACGACAATGGGAACGCCGGCCATCCGCGCCGCAATCTGGCCTAGCAGACCTGCTTTCGGGGTGTGCGTGTGGACAATGGTGAATTTCTCACGGCGCATGACTTGACAGAGCCGCCAGAGGGCGGGCAGGTCAGCCGTAGGTGTAACATTCCGTGTCATCGTCACGGGGATATGGCGGATACCGACCTCCTCAATCGCGCGGACATCGGGACCCGGCGTCGAGATACCGAGAACCTCAAAGCCCGCCTGCTTAAAGCTATGCATCTGATGGAGGAGCAGGTAGCGCAAGGAGGTATCAACGGTAGTAACATGCGCGATCTTGACTGAACTCATACCGCCTCACGATCGAGATAAATCCTATGCCAGAGTTCAAAGTTTAAGAGCAGCCAGAGTTGAGCATCCCAGACATGGCGTCCGTCCACATGCTCGCGCCATAACCGCTCTATCACGGACATATTGAAGTAACCCCGTCGCCGCGTTCGGTCGTCCAGCAACACGTCAAAGGCGAACGACTTCAACTCACCTCGGAACCAGGGATCAGTCGGGACGGCAAAACCATGCTTGCGGCGACGCAGAACCTCAGTCGGCACGAGAGTCTTAACCGCGCGCTTGAGGATGCGTTTGGTAGACCAACCATTGATCTTGAAACGCCCTGGAATCTGGAAGGCCAGTTCGACCAGGCGGTGATCGAGCAAGGGCAGGCGGGCTTCCAGGCTGCACGCCATACTGGCTTTGTCCGTCTTCTCCATGTAGACGTCAGGCAGCCAGGTCTTCAGATCAACGTACATCAAGCGATTGAGATGGTCGGAGGCCGTATGCCCATTCAGCCTGCTGTAGTAGCGCGGATACGTCCAGGCCGGGTCATACTGGAGCACACTTTGATACAGATCGTTCTGGAGTAGCTCGGCCTGCATGGCCGGCGTGAACTGGACTAGCCAGGCGGCGTATCGTTGGGCCGGGTCCCCAATCGGGAGTGTCTGCATGGAGCGCTTGATGCGGCGGAGGCGAGGCAAGCGCTGAACCAGACCAGGCAGCACCTGTGTAGTCAACACACGGGGTAATCGTTGGTAGACCTGCGCGGCTTGATCCGCCGCATAGCGACGATAGCCGCCGAACAGTTCATCGCCCCCATCACCGGCCAGAACGACAGTCACGTGTTCACGCGCGAAGCGGCTGAGAAGGTAGATGGGGAAGCCCGCCTGATCCCCGAACGGCTCATCGTAGTGATAGACCAGGGTGCGTAACGTCTGGACGAGGTCAACATGCTCGACTTGCAGCTCGTGATGTTCCGTCCCCAAATAGTTTGCGACCGCCCGTGCGTTGGAAAGCTCGTTGTACGCGCCGCCGATACTAAACCCTAGGGAGAAGGTCTTGACTGGCCCGCTGGCGTGCTTCTGCATCAACGCCACAATCGCGCTCGAATCCAGCCCGCCGCTCAAAAAAGCGCCGAGTGGGACATCGGCCACCATACGGCGGCGTACCGAGTCATCGAGCAATGCCAGGACCCGTTCCGCGTACTCATCCTCGCTCACCTCAGCGCCGATAGTAAGCTGCGGCTCATCCCCCACATCCCAGTACTGGTGAATGTGGAGGGCGCCATTCTTGGCGAGCAGATGGTGGCCGGGCAAGAGCTTCTGGATGCCCTGGTACATCGTCGCCGGCGCGACAGCATGGCCGAACGCGAGGAAGTTGACTAGCCCGTGCGGGTTCAACTGACGCGGAACGTCAGGGTGCGCCAGAATCGCCTTGATTTCGGAGGCGAAGATGAGTTGCTTGCCGTCCTGGTAGTATTAGAGTGGCTTCTCACCAATGCGGTCCCGCGCGAGGAGCAGGCTCTGCTCGCGCTCGTCCCAGATGGCAAAGGCGAACATGCCGTTGAAGCGCGTCAGGCAGTCCAGCCCCCACTCTTCGTAGGCATGCAGGATGACCTCGGTATCGCTGCTGGTGCGGAAGATATGACCACGGGCTTGCAGTTGCGGACGGAGGTCGAGGAAGTTGTACAACTCCCCATTGAAGACAATGCAGAGGCTGTGATCCTCGTTCCAGATGGGCTGCTGGCCGCTGGCGAGGTCAATGATGCTCAGGCGGCGCATACCCAGGAAGACACCCGGCCCCATCCAACTGCCCATCTCATCCGGGCCACGGTGCCAAAGCTTCTCTACGCTCTGCCGCGCCACATCCACTTGGAGAGCCTTTTGCCCATCCAGACTCAACCAACCTACAATGCCACACATACCCCTGCCTCCATCCAATGGCTCTACCCTACACTCGAGGAGCTATCCACCTAATGTCACTTATCGTGCGCTCACCGCGACCTGTCGGCCGCGCCGATCCAACCAGGCTTCAGTCGCTATACGAACATGACGGTAGAAGGCGAGACGACGCTCGCGCAACACCGCCTCGCTGTACTCGTGCGCTTTAGCCAGGTTGCGCGCTGACGCGGCTGCCATGCGCTGCGGGTCGGTAACCATCGCCCGAATCTTCTCCGCGAGCGCGTGGATGTCGCCCGCCACGACGCGGTCCTCATCCGGCAGCAGTTCGGGAAAGCCACCCACGTGGGAGCCGATGCACGGCAAACCCCGCGCCATGGCCTCGATCATCGCTTTGGGTAGCCCTTCCTGAAACGAGGGCAGGACGAACAGGTCAGCCTCATCCAGCGCCGCTCTCACTGCCGCCGCGCCCATCAACTGCCCTCGGAACGACACGCGCTCACCTATCCCCTGCTGCTCGGCTTGCGCTTGGAGCATCGCGCGGTACTGACCATCGCCCACGAGAATGAGCCGCACGTCCAGTCCGGCGCGCACACACTCCGCTACGGCATCAATCAGAATGTGCGGCGCCTTGTAGAGCTGGGCAAGGGTGCCAACAGAGATCAAGGTAAGGCCCTCGTCCGCCCGTTTAGCCCGACGACTTTCGAGGGCAAAGGCAGCGTCTGGCAAATCAACGTCAGAGAAATAGGTTGAGAAAGCGGTTGAGGCGGCGGGATAGCGGCGCTGGAGCGCGAACTCAGTTACGTAGGCAGCGGCGGCGGCCTGGGCGCACTGCTGCTGCAATGTGCGCGTCAGTTGCCAACGCAGGAAAGGCCGCAATGGATGCCGCATCGCCCCCGGCGCCGCGACATCATAGGGGTCCGTGACGACCTCGACCCCGTAGGGCCGCCCCCGCAGCCGCCGCCAGACCTCCGTCCCCACCGCGCACGCCACCCGCAACTGGACGGCGTCCGTTTCCGTCAGCGCCTGTTCAATGACCTGCGCCAGGCGAACGTAGTTCCGCGCGAAGCCGAGAGGCCCGACGTAGTACGGCGCGGGGACGGGCTGGATGCCTGGACCCGTCACCATCTGCCAGCCCTGGGGCGGGGCAGCCACCGGCTGAGCACGGGTCAGCAGGTGCGCCTCGTCATACACCTCCAGGTAGCGCATCCAAAAACGATACGTGAGCGAAGGGTTGTCAGTCCACATCGCCCCGTTACTCGTGATGGCAAACCGTGCGCTGGCTGTGACCAAGACTCGCATTATTCACTCCCTATAACTCAGGCCGGCTTCAACTCTCTAACCGCTGTCTGGCCGTATGGTTGGCGGATTAACGAGTGGTACAGCTCAAGCAGGTAGTTTGCGCTCGCGGCTGTGGAAAAACGCTCAGCTACCCGCGCTCGCCCTGCCTGACCCAGCCTCTCGGCATAGCCACGATGGGTGAGCAGGGCTATTACCGAGGCGGCCATCCCCTTCTGATTGGAGGCTTCATGTAACAGGGCCGTCTCGCCGTCCACCACCGCCTCGCACAGCCCTGGAATCCGGGTCCCCACTACAGGTAGGCCGGCTGCGTTGGCCTCTAGGGCCACCAAGCCGAAGCCTTCATGCAACGAGGGGAACAGGAAAACATCGGACGCGGTCATCAGGGCCGGCACATCGTCACGCGCCCCCAGCAGGCGGACGCTCTCCATCAGGCCGCGCTCGGCGACCGCCTGCTCAATGGCCGGCCGCAACTCACCCTCGCCCACCAGGAGCAGTTTGGCCGTGGGCACGCGCTTCAGCACCTGCTCAAAGATGCTCAGCATACCGAGATGGTTCTTCTGCTCGATCAGGCGCCCCACATGCAGGACTAGGGGTGTCTCAGCCGGCCAGCCGAAAGACCGACGCAGGGCAGCCCGGTCGGCGGGAGTGGCTGGCGGGGGGAGAGGCACGCCGTAATAGAGGACGCGCCCGCGCTCGCCAATCTCTCGGCCGGTCGGGTCCAGGCTGGCCAGGACACCCTGCGAGCAGCCCGTCACCAGGTCAGCCTGACGTAGCGCTTGACGAATGTTGACCCTCCCATACACAGAGCGAAGCTGACGCAGAAGCGGTAGGCTAGTCAACCGCGTCTGGGGTGGGAAGGAGGTGTTATGAAACGAGGCAATCACCGGAACACCCTGTTGGCGGGCCGCCCACAAGACCGAGCTACCATAAACATCTACATGGCTGTGGACAACATCATAGCGGTCACTCGCCAGCGTCTGCTTCAATGTCCTCGCCAGGCCAAAGGGGTTGACGCCCATGGGCCGATGGAGGACCACCGCGTCCAACTGCTCGGCCACACCTGCCAGCGCGCCAGCCGTCGCGCCCTTACAGTAGAAGTCCATCTGGCATTCACTTCTATCAATCTGGCGCAGCACGGAAAGCAGCCACACTTCGATCCCGCCACGATTCAAGGCGTTGATCACATGCAAAACTCTAAGACCCACTGTACAGACTCCTCTCCATCACGCTTGACGAGGTTCGCCCCTGCGCCTGATTCGAGACAATGCGTCGAGAACCCAACCAGAGAACGAGAAATGGCAGGCAGCCTGACTTGATGAGGAAGAAAATGATGTTATCCGAGTCGCCCACTAGAACGGTAATGCACAGGTTGACCAGGAAGGGAGCCAGCAGAAGCCGACTGTCGGTCGGCGCGAGACGCTGGATAAAGCGCCCAATGGACCCGACCAGCAAGCCAAACAGGGCATAGGCCAGGGGGACCGCCAGGGGGCCGAAGTTCAACATCGCTTCACCGGCCAGGCCATACACCCGCGAGGCCTCTAGCACGCCAGGCGCATAAGACCCTTTACCGTACAAGACCTCGGTGCCCTCTTTGACCTTCTGGGGAGGCCGATTAGGCATCAGCGCGCGTGGAATAAGGATGGCTGCGTCGCCGACATAGGTTCGCCCCCAGCCATACAGTTCAATACCATCTTCAGAAGACAGACGGTACAGTAGCATCGCCTGTACGTCGCTGCGCTCCAGGTCAGCCAGGAGGAGGGTGTTCACATCACGCCCTGTTTCTTGACTTAGATCAGCGCGGGCGTCTGCGCTCTGCAATGCTTCTAAGGCATCTAGCCCGGCTCCTTTATAGAAGCCGTAGAAATACATAAATACCACCAGGAAGATGAAGCCGACCGAGATCAGTTTCTTGGAAATGGGCCGCACGACCAGATGCAGCACGCCCACTGCCCAGAAGAGCGCCCAGATTGTGTTGCTACGGCTACCCCGCAGCCCACCAAATAGCATTTGAAGAACAAAGAAGCTCAGCAGAGCCAGGATTAACGCGAGCGTGGATGAACCGTAGCGGGTCTTCCTAGCCCAGAAGGCGAAGGCGAACAGGGCGAGAATGGGAAAGCTCTCCGAAACCATGAAGATCCAGCCCATGTTTTGGAAGCTTCCACCCGCACCGATGTTCTCACTGAAAGCCTGGATATAGCCGGTCAGCCCACCATAACTGCGATATACCCACATCTGAAGAGCCGCCGTCGCAAGTAGTCCGACCGCAAGGAGCTTAGGATAACGAGTCTCGTCGAGGGTCCAGCTTGACTTGTCTGATAGGGTGCGCCGAGTCCGGCGGAGCAGGAAGCCCCGGGTAACCCGATAGGCCAGTAAACCAGCAGCATTCAAAACAGCCATGCCCCCTAACCAGTCGCGCCAATCAGGCGGGCCTACCACGTACAACATCCAGTAGTCCAAGTACACATGGAGCAAAGGCGCCACCAAGAAGAAGTAGAAACCCATGACACCAAGAATGCCTACCGGATCAAAGAGGCCGACGCGGCCACGCAGCCAGTCTATCGCATCTGTCCCCACCAACACGCCGCACACCCAGAGGGGCAGCAGGAACCAGTGCCAGACCTCCGAGGACAGCAGCATAACGACGAGCAGGGTGAGGGTACACAGATAGACGGCCAGGAAGACGCTGCCCGGCTTGAGGCCCAGGCGCGCACCTGTGTTATCGGCCTTGAGATCGTAACCCAACAGTTTAGACACGGTAGACACTTTCCAATTGACGTACAGAGGCTCGAACGTTAAATGGACTGTGGGCAACCCGAGCGAGAGCGTCAGGCTGCTGGTCTTTCGCCATCCTGGCCCTTGCCGCCAGGATCGCATCAGCCCACACGGCGGGCGGCTGCGCCAGGGAGCAGCGCTGCACCAGCGGGCCGACCATGTCACCTTCGGCTGAGACGGTATCCGACACAACACAGGGCAGACCGGCCGACTGTGCTTCGAGTAAGACCAGGGGAAGACCTTCGTACAGTGAAGGCAGGACGAAGACATCCATCGCCCCCAGCATCAGCGTGGCGATGTCAGAGCGCAAGCCCGCAAAAATGATGTGCTTCTCTAACCCCGCCTGGTGGACCTGCTGCTCAATCGTAGGTCGCAGCGCACCATCGCCAACCAGTAGGAACCTCGTCTGCGGTAGGCGCTCCACAACGGATTGAGCAATCTTGACCAGGAAGGTGTGGTTTTTCTGCTCAAGGAAGCGGCCTACATGGCCGATGACGAACGCGTCGTCGGGAATGCCAAGCTCCGCCCGCACCGCTTGCCGATTGACGGACGCCCGGAACGGCTCCAGATCAATGCCGTAATACAGGAGCCGCATCCGAGGGTCCGCTTCCCACTGCGGGCCGAAGAGGGAGGCGGCGGCCAACCGGCTACACGCTAGACCGGAGGTAGCATATTGATGAATCCATCGTTCTGAGAGCGTCAGGTAGAGCTTACGCACACGCCCTGCGCTCCTCTGATTGGACGAAGTATCGTTATGGCTATGTGCAATGCGAACCGGCACCCCAGCCTGCTTGGCCAGCCGTAGCGTGAAGCCACTAAAGTGGTGGACATGGCTATGCACCACATCGTAGGGGCCATACTCCCGCAAGATACGCCGGAAGTTACGCGCGTAGTCCCAGGGACGGGACGGCGAGAGGCAGGGGATGATACGGCTACCCAACGCCCCCACCTCTTCATCATAGGCACAGAGCTTGTCTGTATTGGCCACAAAGTCCATCTGGAACTGCTGGCGGTCTATGTAGCGCAGGACGTGCATCAGCCAGGTTTCAATTCCGCCCCGGTTCATGCCACCGACGACATGCAGGATACGAATAGGCTTCTCAGTCATCGCGTTCATAGTGTCTACTTCTCTAGCCTGGTTGCCTGCCCCTCTCGGTACAGGGCATGGATCACAATGGCAAGGCTACCGAGGGCCTGCACGACAGATGAGGTAAGGAGCGCGAAGGCTGCTCCTGACAGACCACCCCTGGGGACGAGCCACAGGCAGGCGAGGGCTGTCGCGCCTGTAACGAGGCCGGACAGCGGGGCCTGGACCTTGAAGTAGCGGGCCGCCGTCATCGCGTAGCCCAGGAACGACGCTATGTAGCCGATGCCGGCGGCGGCGGTCAGCCAGACGAAGGCGTTAACCTCGACCGCGTATTCGGGCTTGTAAAGCAGCGTCAAGATCTCACGACCGACCAGCAGGACGACAAGTACACCCCCTAATCCGAGCAGGGCGGCAATACCCACCAGTTGCAGCAGCAGCCGAGTAAACGCCCACCGCTTCCCGACCGCATAGTAGTGCGCCAGGCGTGGGCTTGCCGACTGGCCTAGCGCGCCGACCACTGTGTTTCCCGCCACCATGAGATAGGCCATCGCGGAGAAGATACCTAGATCGCGCGTGCCGAAGTAGTGTTCGATGAAGTAACGCGGGATGTTCGTGTTGAGCGAGATGAGCAACATCACGACGCCTAGCGGGAGGGCGAGGGTCGTTAGTTTCCAAAGGGTGCGTGGCTCCCATCGTGGACGAACTCCCCTGAAGGAATGCATGGGTGACAATTGCCTCAGAATCATCTTACCGCTTCGGACATCATAGAGTACGAGTAGGAGCGCCCACGCGACGGCAAGACCCACGGTCCCCCAGAACACACTCCGCGTCACGTAGACGCCGAGACCGAGGGCGACCAGGGACAGCGGGCCTTTGAGCAGCATGGACTTGGCGATGCGGTCCATACGCTCGTGCTGCTGGAGCAGGCCGTAGAAGATATCACTGATGGCTTCAAAGGCCTTCGCCAGCCCAATCATCACAATGACAAGCGCTCCCTGGTCTCGGTAGCTGGACACGAACGTAATAGCCACAATGACCATCAGGGCTATGCCCGTAGTGACCAGGCGTAGGCTCAAGTAGTCCCCGAATTGGTAGTCACCTTTGGCATCGGTCGCCTGGACACCGCGCAACTGAAGATTGGCGAACATGATGACCGGGGCGGTGACAGCCAGACCGAGGGCGAACTGGCCGACCATCTCCGGGGTGCCTAGCTTCGCCAGGACCACGAGCATGGCCCACTGGGACGCCGCATAGACAACGTTGCCGACGAACGTCCAGGCGAAGTTGGCTCGCAGCGATAGAGCCGGGCGCGGGCTTTCCTGACGATCAGCCAGGCGCGGTAAGCTTGTGTCTAGCTCAACCGAGCTGTGCGCTGACACCGTTGGCGCTCCCGTCCCCTTGTCCATCGTACTGCGTAGCATTGGAGGCCATAGCGCGGAAGTAGGCAAGCGTCCTCGCCAGGCCATCAGCCAGGTCCACACGTGGCTGCCAACCCAACTCCTGGCCTACTTTGCGCGCATCGAGGTAGATGCGTTGGACTTCCCCCGCCTTCGCCGGCCCGTGAACGATAGGTACATATCGGTCGGCCAGCTCTGCCAGTCGCACCGCGATCTCGTTGACCGAGGTCCCCAGGTTGCTGCCCAGGTTATAGATCGCGCCGTCTCCTTGCGTTAGGGCTAATAGATTAGCGCGGGCGATGTCTGTGACGTAGACAAAGTCACGCTGCTGCTCACCACTCCCATTGATGGTCAACGCCTCACCGTGCAGCAGCCTATCCACAAAGATGCTGACGACACCCGCTTCCCCGTGTGGGTCTTGCCGAGGACCATAGACGTTCGGGTACCGCAGGATGGTGAAGTCCAGCCCGTAGTTCACTCGGTAGAGGTACAGGTAGTGCTCGACGTTGTGCTTGCTCGCGCCGTAGGGGTCCAGCGGCTCCATGGGGTGCAGTTCATCTACCGGCACGTAGTGAGGCTCACCATACGCCGCACCTCCGGTAGAGGCATATATGATCTTGCGGACGGAGTACTGTCGGCAACACTCTAGAAGATTGAGCGAGCCAATGATATTGATGTCCGCATACTCAACGGGCTTGAGGAAGGACTCGCGCACGTTGGCCCAGGCCGCCTGGTGGCTGACCACCTCAGGGCGCTCTTGAGCAAATACCTCAGCCAGTTTGGGACTGCGGATGTCCACGTTGTAGAAACGGGCGTACGGGTTCAAGTTCTCCAGGAACCCTCGGGAGAGGTTATCTACCACAGCAACACTATGCCCGTCTTGCAGCAACATGTCCACGATATGCGAGCCAATAAAACCTGCGCCCCCTGTGACAAGAACTTTCATCTATATCCTCCTGACTGGTGTGCTACCGTCCCGTTAAGCGACCGCGGCTAACCATTCAGGCTGCTGTTGCATATCCTGTTCTGTGTGACCTCGGCCGATGGCGCGATAGATAAAGCCCAGGGCCTCCATGCGAGTCGGGTCGTAGATGTTGCGGCCGTCCACGACGATGGGCCGGCGCATCAGAGCCTTAAGGCGCGGCAGGTCGAGAGACTTGAACTCGTTCCACTCGGTCACCAGAATCACTGCGTCACACCCTTCCACCACCTCGTACGCATCCTGGCACAACACCACGTCGGGCAAGAGACGCCCGGCGTTCTCCATCGCAACGGGGTCATACCCTCGGACGGTAGCCCCTTCGTTCATCAGCAGGTGCGCGATCTCGACACTGGGCGCCTCGCGCAGGTCATCCGTGTTGGGCTTGAAGGCCAGACCGAGCAGACCAATGGTACGATGGTTGAGGTTACCGAGAAGGTCACGCAGCCACTGAACGACTTTGTAGCGCTGGTCATGGTTAATGTCCATGACGGAGCGCAAAAGTTGAGGGTGGCAGCCATGAATGGTTGCCATGTGCGATAGCGCCTTCACGTCCTTCGGAAAGCAGGAGCCGCCATAGCCAAGACCAGCGTCGAGAAAAGCTCGACCAATACGCTTGTCGTAGCCCATACCATTCGCCACTTCGCGGACATCCGCCCCCAGCCGTTCACAGATGCCGGCAATCTCGTTGATGAACGAGATACGGGTCGCCAGAAAAGCGTTAGAGGCATATTTGATCATCTCGGCCGTGCGCAGGTCAGTAATGAGAATGGGTGCGCGCAGCAGAAGATATAATTGAGCCACCTTGTCAGCAGCCAGCCGGTCTGTCGAACCCAGAACGATACGGTCGGGCTGCATGAAGTCAGTGAGGGCCGACCCCTCGCGCAAAAACTCAGGGTTGCTGACGACGGCAAAGGGGATGGGGTGGGGCTGATGCTCATGGATGATATTGGACACCCAGTCCCCCGTTCCGACTGGCACCGTGCTCTTGTTGATGATGACGAGGGGGTGTGACATGGTGCGAGCAATGGTTCGCGCCGCCCGGCGGACATAGCTCAGATCCGCCTCGCCTTCGACACCAGAGGGCGTCCCCACCGCAATGAACACAAACTCAGCCTCATGGAGCGCTTCCTGATAACTGGTCGTGAAGGCGAGGCGGCCACTGGCCACATTGCGACGGACGACTTCCTCAAGGCCCGGCTCGAAGATAGGCAGGATACTCTGGTTCAGGTTGGCGATGCGGCTTTCGTCAATATCGAGGCAAATCACGTTATTGCCCAAATCGGCAAGACAGGCTCCTGTCACAAGCCCTACATACCCCACACCGATGACGGTAATAGACTTCATGATTCCTCCAGGTGAACTTCCAAACGCCATCCAGCCGGCGCCTGGCTTACTCGTGATGCTTCATCTTATCCACTGTCGGTTCCACGACCTTGGCGTGTCCATTTCGGCTGTGGCCGTTGGGACTGTGCTTGCCGCCGTTGCCGTTGCCGTTGCCGTTGTGAGAGGGGTCGGGGCCATAGTGGTAGCCGTAGCCGTAGTAGCCGAGGTCGGCCACCTTGACCTGGTTGAGAACGGGACCCAGGATGTGGGCGCCCACCTTCTCCAACCCGCTCTTGGCCTTCAGAATCATCTCGGGACGAGCCACGCCGGCCTGGACGACCTGGATGACCCCGTCCACGCGCGAGGCAAGGACGATGGGGTCCACCACGGTGGCGGCCGGCGGCGAGTCGTAGACCACGATGTCGGCGGCGGCGGCCAGGCGCGCCATGACGCGGACGGCGGCGGGCGAGCCGAGCAACTCGGCCGGGTTAGGCGGAAGGGTGCCGGCGGTTAGCAGGCGCAGGCTGTCCTGGGCGGTCGGCTGGAGGAAGGGGTCGAGGTCGGCCTCGGGCGTGAGCAGCAGGTTGGTGAAGCCCGGCTCGCGCGGCGCATCGAGGAGACGATCCAGGGAGGGCCGGCGCAGGTCGGCGTCCACCAGGATGACACGGTAGCCGGCGTAGGCCAGGCTCGCCGCGAGGTTGGCTGCCACGAAGGTCTTACCCTCGTTTGGGCTGGCGCTGGTCACGAGCACGCTGCGCGGCGGCTGTGCCAGATTGGCGAACTGGATGTGGGTGCGCAGGGCGCGGAAGGCCTCAGCCGCGCCAGAGTAGGGCGCGTGGAAGGCTATCAGGTGAGGCGCGGGGGCGTCGGCTGACGCGCTCGCGTCCACCTGCCCGATGATACCCAGCGACGACTGGCCGTAGACCGCTTCCATCTCCTCGGGCGTCTTGATGCTGGTGCGGAGGTACTCCAGGAGGAAGGCCAGGCCGACGCCCAGACCGAGCGACGCGACCAGGGCCAGCAGGACATACTGCGGCAGCTTGCTCGGCACGGGCTTGACGGGGGTCTGCGCCACGTCCACCACCACCGCCGTGTCCACGCTCGTTGCGGCCGTCCCTAACATCGAGGTCGCGACGCGGCTCTGGCTGCTGAGGAGGTCTACCCAGAGGGACTGGTTCTTGATAAGTTCCTCGCGCAGGGCCAGGATACGCTTGTCCAGGTCGTCGGTGCGCGGCTGGCGCTCAAGTTGAGTAATCTGCGCCTGCAAGGCGACCACGCGCTCGCGGTACGCGCCCGCCTGATCCTCCAGCGTCTTCTGCAACTCGGTCAACTGCTGCCGCTTCGCCTCGGCGCCTGGATCGTTCTGGGTGTCCGACTGGCGCCGCTGGGCCTGCTGGCGGGCGATGTTCTCATTGATGAGGACTTCGGCCGCCGTGTTCGCCAGGACCTGCGCCTGCGCTGGGTCGGGCAGGGTGGCCGTGACCTGGTAGAACTGGGTGTCGCGCACCCACTTGGTCGAGATGGCGCGGATGATGGCATCGTCGTCCCGGGGTGAGGAGAGCGCCGGGGCAACGCGGTTGGCGAAGGACTGGGTGCGCATGAACTCGGTGAAGGTGTTCGCCAGCGACTGCACCTGCTGCGTCTGGTAGACCAGGACCGGGCCAGTGGTAGCCGGGCTGAGGAACAGCGTCGTCGTCGCCGCGTACTGGGGCGGCTGGCGCAGGGTATAGTACCCCGCGCTCACCACGGCCACCAGGACGAGGCCGAGAACGAGGAGCAGGTGTTTTCGCACAATCTTCCAATAGGCCAGGAGTTCCATAACCGCCAATCCTTTGTCTTACGGGACGATACCCAGTCGCAAAACCGGCCCCACGCCGCGCGACCGCGTCCCATAGCCACTATCCCACGCAAACAGATTATTGGGTCCTGCGTTTGGTCCTTGAATACGAAACGATACGACACCCGAAGCCAGCCGCTCCTTGAGCCGCAGCAGGGGCACAGCGTCAAACACCAGCCGGTTGGTCTGCTCTTCGCCCAGGTCCAGCCGAGTCAGGGTGGGCCGCAGCGTGATGGACACGGCGTGATCACCAGCCAGCCGCGCAAACGAATGGCCCTGCCATTCCTTGTCCATGTCCTGGGTCAACATCTCCACCGTCCAGTCGCCGTCGCCCGCCAGATAATCGTCGGTGAGACCCTGCAACGTCAGGTCGGCGTAGAAGAGCAGGCCGTTGGGCGCCAGGTTGGGTAGGGTGAACTGCACCGCGCCGATATAGCCTTGCTGGTCGAAGACACCGGCATACATGTTGTAGTCGCCAAAGTGGTTGGCCCGGCTATCGTTCTGGCGCACCCAGCCCACCCCCTCTGGCATCGGCGTCACGACGATGAACTGGGCGTTCAGTGAGGCGGGCCACACCACCGCCGTATCATTCTCGCTGCCGACCGTCCACCGCCGCTCTACGGTGGGGGTCGCCGTGTCCCGACCACTCGGGACCAGGACAGTTGCGGGCGCGGCGGCTGTCGGAGTCGGGGTCACGGTCGCGGCCACTACGGGCGCGAGGCTGGACACAGTGGTCGCCGGCGTGGATGAGCCGGTCACACCGAGCACCAGCCGCACCGCTGTCCACCCCACCCCAGTGAGGGCCATCAGGGTGAAGAGGGTGAATACGGCGCCCGTTTTACCCTGAAACCACCGCTTCATGCCCGCTCCAACCACTCTTCCTTGACCTCGCAGCGCGAGAGCGGGCCTAGCAGGTTCACCAACACCTGGGCACGCTCCGGTCCCGACAGGCGACCCGTAAACACGGCCTCCATATCCTTCAGCGGTCCGTGGGTAATCCGCACTCGCTCGCCCGCCGCGAAGGGCAGACGCGGCTCATGGGTGAACGTTGCTACGCGCTTCTGGATGTAAGTCACAACGCGGTCTGAAATGCGGGTCGGCGCGCCATCCGAAGTCACGATATAGCGCAGACCTGGTATCCAACTGAGGAGGGAGATACCCGTCGCTTTCAGGTCCACATGGACAAAGCCATAGCAGGCAAACAGGGACTCCACCTCCACCTGGCGGCGGCGCGCCCGCCACACCGGGATGGTCGGCAGGTAGGCCTCGATGCCGCGCACCTGGAGCGCCTCGAAGACCGTCGCCTCGCAATGCGGCTTGGTATAGAGGGCATACCAGCCCAGCGCCGCCTCCGCGCTGCTGTTTGACTTGTCCTGTTGGGTCATCATGGTCGGAATTGTCGCCACCACAGTGATTACCCTCTATCGCCGCCTTCACAGGTCCGAAATGGCTCCGCCCATCCGTGCAACCCTGTGTTACACAGACGGTCACCGCGTTATCCAGTTCATGCTCCGCCGACGGGTCAGGGAAGATGAGGCGGAAGCGCAGTAGAAGCCTGGACCCGACGGCCTGCGCCGGATTTAGTGAGCGAACGATACGGTCTTAGCCAGGGTGGGGGTTAGCCCACACAAGCGAACCAGACAATGGGAGACGGAGTTGGAGGTTGAGATATAGGTTACGCTTCAGGCTACCATTGCACATCATCAACCGCTGATTTCAAACATTCCAATTACTATCAGTAGTAACGCTCATATCTGTCAGGAGTTACACTGTTTCCGTCAATTTTTGTACTACTTTCTACACATGAATGTAAATTACACCACTTAAATAGCTTATGTGACAGAGTATACCAGACAGTGTTAGTGGGAGTGCTTGTGGAAACGCTTGAAAAAACCCTGCTCGCCTCAGGTAGTGATTCCTTGACCTTT
>CAZFUK010000030.1:0-18456 GCA_964522005.1 uncultured Anaerolineales bacterium
AAGTCGAGGGAGGCGACGACCAGGATGGACGCCAGCGAGTTGGGCATGATGTGGCGCAGGATGATGCGCAGGTGCGAGGCGCCGGTGGACCGCGCCGCCAGTACAAACAGGCTCTCGCGCAGGGCCAGCGCCTCGCTGCGCGCCAGGCGGGTGTACTTGGGGATGTGGACGACGGCGATGGCGAGCATGGCGTTGTTCAGGTCTGGCCCCAGGAAGGAGGCAATCGCCATAGCCAGAATCAGCGGCGGGAAGGCGAGGATGATGTCCATGACGCGCATGATGATGCCGTCGAAGGGGCCGCGAAAGTAGCCCGACGTCGCGCCGAGGGTGAAGCCCAGGCTGGCGGCGATACCGATGACAATGACGCCGATCTGGAGCGAGACGCGCGTCCCCCAGATGATGCGCGATAGGATGTCGCGCCCCAGCTCGTCCGTCCCAAAGGGGAACTGGGGGCCGGGCGGCCGCAGCCGCTGGCCCAACTTCATGGCGGTTGGGTCGGCGGGCGCGAGGACAGGCGCGCCCAGGGCTGTCACGATGAGCAGCACAATCACCAGCAGCCCGAACAGCGTCAGCGGGTTGCGCCAGAGCCGCTGCGCTCCCTTGCGCCACGCCCGCCAGCCGGACGGCGCGGCGGGTGACGGGTAAGGGGCGACGGGTGACGCGGAAATGAGTTTACTCATCGGTCCTCTTCGTCCAGTGGTCGGTGATCAGCCATCAGAAGTGGCGGCTACGTTGGGGCGTTCCGGCCCCAGTTCCCACATGCGACAGACTCGCTTAGAGGGGACTGCGGCCTAAACGCCGCAGCTTGGCCAATGCATTGCCCGTCACTCAATCTGGGGATTGAGCCACGAGTAGAGCAGGTCCACGATGAGGTTGACCAGCATATAGACAATGGCGATGAGCAGCGTGAAGCCCATCACGACCGGATAGTCGAGAAACAGGATGGCGTCCACGACGTACTTGCCGATGCCCGGCCAGGAGAAGATGGTCTCAGTCAGCACTGCGCCGCCCAACAGGCCGGCGAAGGCCAGCCCCGCCAGGGTCGTGACCGGGATGAGGGCGTTGCGCAGGCCGTGGCGCACAATCGTGGTCGTCTCGGACAGACCCTTGGAGCGGGCGGTGCGGATGTAGTCCTGCCCCATCACTTCCAGCATGCTGGACCGCACCATGCGGGCGAGCAGCGCCATGTAGCCGTAGCCGAGGATGAAGGCGGGCATCACCAGATGGGAGACGCTCTCGGTGAAGAGCATCCAGTTGCCCGCCAGGAGGCTGTCCACGGTGTAGAGGCCGGTGACGGTGGCCGGGGGTTGGGTCAGCGTTTCGAGGCGGCTCCCGCCGGGCAGCCAGCCCAGCTTGAGGTACATCAGCCAGATGAGCATCAGTCCGGACCAGAAGACGGGCATGGAGATGCCGCCGACGCTCAGAATGCGCACCAGGTGGTCAATGGGGCGGTTGCGCCGCACGGCCGAGATGATGCCCAGCGGTACCGCCCCCAGCAGGGCAAAGGCTAAGCTTGTCAGGGTCAGTTCGAGGGTGGCGGGGAAACGCTCCATCAGGCTGGTGAAGACGGGGCGTTTGGTCTGGTAGGAGACCCCCAGGTTGCCCTGGAGCAGATTGGTGAAGTAGGCCCAGAACTGGACGGGCAGCGGCTCGTCCAGCTTGAACTCGCGGCGGATGGTCTCCAGGACTTGCTTGTCCGCCGCGTCGCCCGCCATCATGCGCGCGGGGTCGCCCCGAATCGAGCGCGACAGGAAAAAGATCAGGACAATCACCCCGATAAGCGTCGGGATGAGGCTGACCAGTCGGTAGAGGATGTACGCCATGCGAGACATAGGGGCCTCGGGGGAGAGAAGAGGGGAAGGGTAGGAAGGCATAGGAAGGGTGGGACGGGGCTGCCTACCCCTTCCCATGTCTTCCCATGCCTTCCCATCTTCCTACTTCTTGCTGAACCGCTCGTAGTTCAGGTACTGCGAGCCGCCGGGCTTGATCTCGAAGCCCTCCAGGTTGTCGCGGTAGGCGATTAACTGGTTGGCCTGGTAGAACAGGATGTAGGGCGCTTCGTCCACCATGATCTTCTGCGCGTCGCGGTACATCTGGATGCGCTTGGCCGAGTCGACCTCGGTGGCCGCCTTGGTCACCAACTCGTCCACCTTCTGGTTGCAGTAGAAGGCGCGGTTGGCGTTCAGGCCCCGGTTGGCGCACAGGTACCACTTATCCATCGTCCACGGCGGAATCGGGACCGGTGGCGTCCACCCGCCGACGCTCCACACGAAGTCGGACTTGTCAATGCGCTCGCGGCGGGTCGGCTCGGCCACCTTCTCGATCTTGACCTTGATGCCCACCTCGCCCAGGTATGCCGCCGCCGCCTGCGCGATGTCGTCGGCGCCCGGCGCGCCCTGCGAGGCGTAGGTCAGCGTGATCTCGAAGCCGTTGGGATAGCCTGCCTCGGTCAGGAGTTGCTTGGCCTTGGCCGGGTCGTAGTTGTAGCCGGTCAGGCTCTCGTCGTAGCCCTCCATGCCGAAGGCCAGCGGCCCCTTGAGCCGGCGGCCCTTGCCCTGGATGAGTTCCTTGATGACCTGGTCGTAGTTGATGGCGTAATTCATCGCCTGGCGGACCTTGACGTTGTCCAGCGGCGGCTTGGTGTTGTTCAGGTAGGCCAGGATGAGCAGGAAGCTCGGCACTTCCACCATCTTGACACCCGCCTTGCCCTGGAGCGTCATCATCTCCGGGATGCTGACCGGCGACATGAAGTCGATGTCACCCTTCTCCATCTGGAGGAGCTGGTTGGTCGACTCCGGAATGATCTTGACGATGACGCGCTTGATGGCCGGCTCCTTGCCGTACCAGTTCGGGTTGTAGTCCAGCACGAGGCGCTGGCCGCGCGTCCACTCTGAGATGGTGTACGGCCCGCTGCCCATGCAGTTGTTCTGGAGCCACGCCTGCCCCTTGTCGCCGTCCTTCTCGTTGGCGAAGGCCTTGGGGTTGATGATGGACGAGGCGTAGCTGCCCAGCATGGGCAGGAAGTACGGGAACGGCTCGCTCAGCGTCATCTTGACCGTGACGTCGTCCACCGCCTCGGTCTTGCTCAACTGGCGAACGTTAGACGCCGCCGACTTGTTGATCGCCATCATGCGGTCAAACGACGCCTTGACGGCCTGGGCGTTGAGGGGCGAGCCGTCGGCGAACTTGAGGCCCTTGCGCAGCTTGAAGGTGTAGGTCTTGCCGTCGGCGCCCACGTCCCACGACTCGGCGGCGTCGGCCTGGACTTCCAGCGAGGCGCCCGGTTTGGGTTCGCCCGGCTTGACTTCGACCAGTCGGTCGTAGCAGCGGTGCATGGCGACGATGGACAGGCCGTCTACCGTCTGGTGCGGGTCGAGGTTGGTGGGGTCGGCGCCCATGCCGTAGATGAGCGTCCCTTTAGCGCCGGGGTCACCGCCCGTGGCGGCCTTCGCGGCGGGGGCGGTGGTGGCCTGGGCCGCGGGGGCGGTGGTGGTGGCGGCGGCCGCGGCGGTCGTCGGTGGGGCGGGGGCGGGGGCGGTGGTAGGTTGAGCGGCGGCCGGGGCGGTCGTGGCTTGGGCGGCAGGCGCGGGAGCGGCCTGCGGCTGCGCGCCCGCGGCGAGCAGGCCCAGGGTGAGGATGATAGCGGTCGCAGTCCACACGTGGTAGAGCTTTCGCAGTGACACGAGTCTCCTCCTTAGGGTGAGTCAGCGAGCGATAGGGTCAAACGGTCGTCCCAGACGTGTGCCTCCCTCCTTTCCCCTGTTACACTCGTTTGTGGCCTATGTCTCATATGGTAGCGATGGCCTCCGCCTCGATGAGCGGAATCTCGACATCGGCGGTCAGGCGGTTGACCGCGTCCATGACCTTGAACCCCAGCCCGGTTAGGATGCACACGGCGGTCTCGTCCCCGCACAGCCGGCCCTGGGCGCGGTCGAGGGCGGCGGCGGCGACGGTGATGGCGGCGGCCGGTTCGACAAACAGCCCGGCTGTCTGCGCCAGTTCGCCCTGCATCCGATAGGTGTCCTCGTCCGGCGCCGCCACGCCCCAGCCCCCCGACTCGCGCAGCGCCTGCACCGCCAGGCGGCCGTCGGGTGGCGCGGCCAATTGCAAGCCGGAGATGGAGCCGTGGCAGGGCGCGACCGGATGGTCGTCGCGGCCCGCCGCCCACCAGTCCACCACGGGCGAGCAGCCCTGGCCCTGCGCCGCGACCATGCGCGGCAGGCGGTCAATGCGCCCCAGCGCGTACCACTCCTGGTACGCCTTCCAGAGAACGCTCAGCAGCCCGCCGCCGCCAACGGGCACGTAGACCACGTCAGGCGCGCGGCCCAACTGCTCGCACGTCTCGAAGGCCAGCGTCTTGACGCCCTCCATGCCCACCGGGTTGTAGCGGCGGGCGGTAATCATCAGCATCCAGCCCCGCCGCGCGCACAGGTCGCGCACGCCGTCCAGCGTCATGAGGTCCACCGCCGGCTCGAAGCCCAGCCCGCGCACGGCGTACAGGCGCGGGCGGTACGTCATAATCTGGGCGATCTTGGCGCGCGGCGCTTTCTCTAGCACGAACAGCGCGCCGGGCAGGCCGGCCGCCGCGCCATAGGCCGACAGCGAGGCTCCGGCGTTGCCCGACGACGTGGCCGCCCAGGCCGTCTTGCCCGTCTCGCGGGCGCGGCTCATGCTCACGGCGGCGATGCGGTCTTTATACGAGCCGGTCGGACTGATGCAGTCCACCTTAAAGTGGAGACCGCGGAGGCCGAGGCTCTGGCCTAGCCGGCCGCCTGGCAGCAGCGGGGTGTCGCCCTCGCCCAGCGTCACCAGGCTGGCCCGCGAGCGCACCGGCAGCAGGTCGAAGTAGCGCCACAGACCGCGCCCTGTTGGCCCCCAGTCGGCGCGCAGCCGGTCCAGGTCGTAGACGACTTCAATCGGTCCGCCGCACGTCGGGCAGGCGGTGATGGCCGCGTCAGCGAGAGCGGCCCGGCAGTCCAAACAACGCAGGCTGAACTTGTCGTCCATAGGCTTAGCCTACCACCGAGGTGAGGGCATCGTCGGCTCGGTCGAGCGTGGCGTCAATATCGGCTTCGGTGTGAGCCGCCGAGATGTACCACGTCCCGCGTAGGATAGGCCGCACGCCGCGCTCCATGAGGGCGGCGACGAAACGGCGGTAGGTCTCCTGGTCGCGGTCGGCGTAGTCGCGGTAGTCGTTGAACGCCTCGCGCTGGGTGAAGGCCATGCCGACCACCGGCCCGACGCCCGTCGTCAGCGTCGGCAGGCCGTGGCGCGTCCCAATCTCGCGCAGCCCACTGCGCAGCCGGTCGCCCATCGCATAGAGGTGCGGGTAGACGGTGTCCCTCTCGCGCTCCAAGTAGGCGACGGCGGCATTGGCGCCCGCCATGACCAGCGGGTGGGTGTTGTACGTCCCGCCGTGGAGCACCTTGCCCTGGGTAATCAGGTCCATGAACTCGCGCTTGCCCGCCACCGCGCTGAGCGGGAAGCCGGCAGCGATGCCCTTGGCGTAGGTCGCCAGGTCGGGCGTCACGCCGTACTTCTCCTGCGCCCCGCCCAGCCCGACGCGGAAGCCGCTGATGACCTCGTCGAAGATGAGGACGACGCCGTAGCGGCTGCATAGCTCGCGCAGCCCTTCCAGGAAGCCCGGGCGCGGCTGGATGCCGCCCGAGTTGAACATAATCGGCTCGGTGATGAGCGCGGCGACCTCGTGGGCGTAGGCTCTAAGCGTCTGCTCCACCAGGTCCAGGTCGTTCCACGGCAGGACGATGACTTCGTCCAGGACGTGGGCGACCATGCCGCCGCTGCCGGGAATCGGGCGGGGCGTCTCGCGCGGGCCGGCGTCCTTCGGGTCGGGCCAGTAGCTGATGATGACCGGGTCGGGCCAGCCGTGGTAGTGGCCTTCGAACTTGATGAACTTCTCGCGGCCGGTGTAGGCGCGGGCGATGCGCAACGCCATCGCCACGGCC
Source organism: uncultured Anaerolineales bacterium (assembly GCA_964522005.1). Lineage (GTDB taxonomy): Bacteria > Chloroflexota > Anaerolineae > Epilineales > JAHCIE01 > JAHCIE01. Next base: position 5,967 of record CAZFUK010000030.1, read on the forward strand.
TCGGAGCCAGAGCCGTTGTAGCGCACCAGGTCGCAGCAGGGCAGGACGCGCTGGAGCCGCTCGGACATCTCGATTTCCAGCCAGTGCTGGCCGGCTGAGATGAGCAGACAGTCGAGTTGTTCCTTGGCGGCCGCGACGACCTCCTGCGGGCTGTGGCCGAGGAGCAGCGGCCCCTGGGCCAGGACGTAGTCAATGTACTCGTTGCCGTCCACATCGTAGAGGCGCGACCCGACGCCTCGCTCGAAGAACAGCGGCCCCGGCTGCTCGGCCAGGCGCACGCCGCTGCCGACGCCGCCCGCGATGGAGTGCTTGGCCCGTTCCCACCAGGCCTGGGATTTGGCGCGTGAGTATGACAAAGGAGTACTCCTGTAGTCGGTAGTCGGTAGACAGTAGTCGGTAGTCGGTAGTCGGTAGTCGGTAGTCGGTAGACAGTACGCAGTAGGCGGTAGACAGTACGCAGTAGGCGGTAGTCTGATTACTGTCTACTGACTACTTTGTACTGACTACTTTGTACTGACTACTGCTCGTCCAATGGATAAAGGGGCCGCGTGACGCGGCGGAAGGGCAGGCGGCGCAGGTTGGCGCAGGCGGCGCCCGGCGTGTCGGCGACGACCAGGCGGTCGGCCAGGTCGGCGTAGGCGACGCGGAAGTGCGACGGGGACTTGACGAAGACGAGGCCGGCGTCACGCGGGTCCAGGCTGACACAGGTGTACACCGCCGGGTCCCACTCCATCCCCGGGCGGGAGCGCAGACACAGGCGAATCGCGCCGATGGCGAGAACCGCCGTCGGCCCCAGTTGCACCGTCAGCCCCGTAGCGCCCGCGCCCGTCAGCCGGCACACGCCGTCGCCCAGGCCCATCACCCGCCCGCGAACAGTCACCGGGTCGCCGTCAGCCCGCGACAGGCTGTGTCCGACCGCGAGGGTGACGTCGGCATTGGGACCCGCCTCGCTAGCCTGACGGACGGCCTCTGGGTCGCAGAGGGTCAGATAGATCGGGCGGTTGGACTTGTCCGCGCCCATCTGTAGCAGGCTGCGCAGGATGGTCGGGTTGTCGGCGGCTGCCCCGCTGCTCGGCGCGTCGCCTGGGTCGCCCACCACCGTCAGCCCTGTCGGCGCGTCAAGGCCCACGCGAATGGCGTCCTCGACGGTCAGCAAGCTTGGCTCGAACTCGGCGCGGCGGTACCAGACCATGTCGGCCAGTTCGTCGGCGGCGGCCTGGGCGGCCGGCCGGTCGCCGTCGCCGACAACCACCGCCGCGAAGCCGATGTCGGGCAGGTCCAACCAGGGCTGGACCGGAAAGAGCGAGGCGTGGAGGACCTCACCGTTCCGCTCCATGTCGCGGGCGCGGAGCCAGACGGCGTGTAGTGGGCCGTCCGACGTGCGGCCATTGACCGCGTTGACGAGCAGGGGCCGCTTGGCGAGGACGGTCACCGGCCGGCGTTCACCCGCCACCGTCGCCAGGAGCAGGCGGGCCGTGCGCTCGCCCGTCTCGTACATGTCAATGTGCGGGTACTCCTGGTAGCCAATCAGGAAGGTGGCGTGCTGGACCATGCGCGGCGTGATGTGGCCGTGCAGGTCGAGGCTGACGCCGATGGGCAGGTCAGGGCCGACGACCTGGCGCACGGCGGCCAGGATGGCCCCTTCGGCGTCCGGGTCGTCCTCCACCACCGTCGCCCCGTGCAGCGCCAGCAGCAGCCCGTCCACGGGCAGGGCGGCGCGCAGCCTGTCGAGCAACTCGCCCAGGAGCCGGTCGAAGGTCGGCCGGGTCAGGGCGGCCCGCGCCACGGCGAAGGCGGCCAGTAGGGGTACAGGCTCCGCGCCCGCCGCCCCCAGCGTGTCGAGCATGCCCGGTATCTCAACCCGCGCCTCTCCGAACGCGGTCAGCACCTCGTTCCCACGCCGCAGGTACTGCTCCTCAAACGCCGCCAGGGTCGTCGGCAGCGGCGAGAAGGTATTCGTTTCCTGTTTGATCTCACCAATGGCGATACGCATATTACCACGCAGTCCAGCCGCCGTCAACGACGAGGTTATGGCCGGTGACATAGTCCGAGGCCGCCGAGGCCAGGAAGACGACGGCGCCCTTGAGGTCGGTGCTGGTGCCCATGCGGCCGGCGGGAATCCGCTCGCGGATGCGGTCGAACGTCCCGCCCGGGTACTTCCTGGCGTTGGACTCGACCGGAAACATGCCGGGGCTGAGGGCGTTGACCTGGATACCGTCGGCGGCCCAGGCGACCGCCAGTTCCCGCGTCAGGTTAATCAGCCCGCCCTTGCTGGCCGTGTAGGGGAAGTTGCGCATGGGCCGCTCGGGCGTCGCGCCGTAGAGGCGGCCGTCCACGCCGACCATCCCATAGACCGAGGCCACATTGACGATCTTGCCCCCGCCCTGCGCCTTCATCGGCTCGGCCGCCGCGACGCAGCACAGCAGCGCGGCCGTCAGGTTGACGGCCAGCACGGCGTTCCAGCGGGCCACGTCAAACGGCTCGAAGGGGCGGTTGACGTCCTGCGCGGCGGCGTTGTTGACCAGGATGTCCAAGCGGCCAAACTCGGCCAGCGTCTGCTCGACCAGCCGCCGGGGCGCGTCGGGGTCGTTCAGGTCCAGCCCGACGGCCAGCGCGCGGCGGCCCAGCCCCCGCAACCCGTCGGCCACGCCCGCCAGCCGTGCCTCGTTGCGGCTGGCGAGGACCACGTCGGCGCCGGCCTCAGCCAGAGCCGTCGCCATCTGCTGCCCCAGCCCGGTCCCGCCGCCCGTGACGACGGCGACCTTGCCGCTCAGGTTAAACAGGTCGTGTACGTGCATCTCAGCTCTCAGCTTTCAGCTCTCAGCCATCAGCTATCAGCCATCAGCCGTCAGCTATCAGGTACACCCGTGGCCTAAACGCCACGGCTGACTGCTGCCTTCCGCCTACTGCCTTCCGCCTTCCGCCTACTGCCTTCCGCTACGGCTGCCAGTCGAAGTCGCGGTCCATCGGGTACATCGGGCGCGGCAGGTGCTTGAACGGCAAGCTCAGGTAGTCCACCGTCGAGGTGCCGGGCGTGTCCAGGTTGTAGGTCTGGGCGACGATGGTATCAAACGACGCGCGGTGGGCCTGGTTCGACTTGACGACGATAATGCGCTTCTCGTCCAGGATGATACCCGCGCTCTTGAAGAAGTCGCGGTCCTTGCCGGTGCGCGGCCCGCTGTTGAAGATAACGTCAATCTTGTTCCCGATGCGCAGCACGGCCCTCGGTCCGATGTGGGCCTCGCGCCAGGCCGCGCGGTTCACCTCGCGGCCCCAGCCGCCGTGCGTCGGGCCGCACATCATGTAGGTCCCATCGTCAATGAGGCGCACTCGCCCCGTCACCCGCAGGGGCTTGTAGAGCCGTTGGTCCACCGACGCCCCCACGTCCATCGTTAGTTCCGCCCCGACTCCCGCCTGCATCGCCGCCTGGACCACGTTCTCGTCGCGGATGGTCACCGCCGCATCGCCGGCCCCGAGCCGCAGCAGGGCTTCGAGGACGGCCGGGCTGTCGGCCGAGCAGAAACTGCCGGGGTCGTCGCCCAGGTCCACCAGGCACACCAGCCCCTCGTCCTGCGCCATCGCCCGCCGCACCCCCTCGTCAATGGACACCTGCGGCCGCACCGTGCGGATGCTTTCCCGCTTCGCCCACACCGCCGCCGCCATCTGCCTGGCGATACGGTCGGCTAACTCCGGGTCGCCGTCGGTCGTGGCGATGACCGACATGCCTAGGTACGGCACGTCGGAGTAACCGTAGCCGCCCTGAATGGTCAGGTTGATGAGGCCTGGCGTCGTGCGTTCCAGTTCCTCGCGCATCACATTGAGTTGGTAGAGGGGGAGGCGCTGCTCCTCGGCCGGGTCGTGCGCCCAGGTGCTCTGGCCGATGTTCGGCCCGATGATGGGGATGCGCACCAGCCGGCTGACGGGCCGGATCTCGCCCGCCGCCATGCGGAACAGGCACTCGGCGGCCTCGATGCCGCGCTCGTAGGCGTCAATGTGTGGGTTGGTGTTGTTGGGGAAGGGGACCGACGCCTGGACTTCCTCGTCCACATAGTTGCTGTGGAAATCGTAGGTCGAGACACACGGCACGCCGTGGCCGACCACCTCGCGCACGGCGCGAATCAGGCTGGCCTCGGCGTCGAGGTAGGGTTCCTGGACCGCCGCCGCGCCGTGCAACTGGAAGTAGACACCGTCCACCGGTAGAACCTGGCGCAGCCCGGCCAGCATGCGGTCGCGGTAGTGCTCGAACACGCTGGCGTGGATGGTGCCGCCGCGCCGCAGGAAAATGTTGGCGACGGGCACAATCGTTCCGCCCCGCCGCCGCGCCTCCTCGACAAAGCCGCCGATGAAGCTGCGCGGGTGGGCGTCATCCAGGACTTCCTGTCCCTCCAGGAGTTTCTGGGTCGGCTGGTCGTTCTCCTCGATCGAGAAGGAATTGGTTTCGTGCATGAAGCCAAGCACCGCGATACGCATAAGTCACTCCTCTGACGGAGGACGGAGGACGGAGGACGAACGCTGCTGCGTAGGACAAGGTCTTTCCTCCGTCTTCCGTCTTTCGTCTTCCGTCCTACCGTCGTCGTGGGTCGAGCCAGTCGCGCAACCCGTTGCCCAACAGGATAAACGCCGTCGCCGCGTAGACAATCGCCAGGCCGGGGAACAAGGCGCTCCACGGCGCGGAGGTCATAAACTGGCGGCTGCTGCTCAACATCTCGCCCCAACTCGGGTTGGGCGGGGGCGCGCCCAGCCCCAGGTAGGACAGGGCCGACTCGACCAGAATAGCGCGCGAGGTCGCCAGCGTCGCGTCCACAATAATGGGTGACAGGATATTAGGCAGCACATGACGCAGGAGGATGCGCCCCGTCCCCGCCCCAATCGTCCGCGCCGCCGTGATATACTCGCGTTCTTTTGCCGCCAGGACCGGGCCGCGCACGACGCGGGCCATGGACGGAATGTAGAGAATGCCGATGGTCAGCAGCAGGTTGCGGATGCTCGGCCCCAGCACGGCGACAATCGCCAGGGCCAGCAGCAAGCTCGGGAAGGCGAGCAGGATGTCCATCAGCCGCATGATGACCTGGTCAGTCCGCCCGCCGAAGTAACCCGCCGTCAGCCCTAGCCCCAGGCCGAAGACCATCGCCAGCGCCACCGAGGGGATGGAGACGAGCAGCGTGGTGCGTGAGCCATAGACGATGCGCGAGAACAGGTCACGGCCGAGCTTGTCCGTCCCGAACCACAGGCCGGCCGAGGGCGGCGACATGGACGGCCCCAGGCCGATCTGGTACGGGCTGTTGTGCACCAGCAGCGGCGCGGCGACGGCCAACACGACGAGGACGCCAACCAACACCGCGCCGACCAGGAGCAGCGGATAGCGCGCCGCGAGCGTACGCAACGCGCGCAGGGGGCGCGGGGGAACACGGCGCGCGGCGGGGGCCTGAATGGGAACCGGCCAGCCTTGACTGGTCATGGTTAGTGATACCGAATGCGCGGGTCGGCAAAAGCGTACAGCAGGTCGGTCATCAAGTTGATGAGGACCACGCCGACGCCCGTAAACAGCAGGATGCCCTGGACCAGCGGATAATCCCGAAAGGTGATGCCGGTGATGACAAGCTTGCCCAGCCCCGGCAGCGAGAAGATGGTCTCGATGATAATCGTGCCGCTGAGCAGGAAGCCGGTCTGCAAGCCGAGGACCGAGATAATCGGGATGGCGGCGTTTTTGAGGACGTGCCGCCAGATGACGAGCGCCCGGCTGAGGCCCTTGGCGCGGGCCACCGTGACATACGCCTCGTTGAGCACGTCCAGGACGGCCGAGCGCGTGTTCTCGGCGATGGTCATGGCGAGGCCCGTGCCGATGGAGACCACCGGGAAGATCATCACCAGCAGGTTCCGCTTGGCGTCCTGGGCCAGCGGGGCGTAGTTAAAGGTCGGTATCCAGGGCGTCTGGGGCGCGATGAACAGGAGCAGCAGCGTGGCGATGAAGAAGCTGGGCATGCCGACGCCGAGCGACACGGCCAGCCGGGTAAGGCCGTCCCAAAGCCCGCCACGGGTAGCGGCCAGCACCCCAATGGGCGCGCCGACGACCAGGCCGAACAGCACCGATAGCAGCGCCAGTTCTAGCGTCGTCGGCAGCGCGCTCTTGATGGCGTCCAGGATGGGTATCTTGAGCGAGAGGGACTTACCCAGGTCGCCGCGCAGCGCGCTGCCCAACCAGCTTAGATACTGCTCGTGCAGCGGCCGGTTGAGGCCCAACTCGGCCCGCATCGCCTCCAGGCCGGCTGGATTGGTATTAGCGCTCTCCGTCCCCATGACCGCGATGGCGAGGTCGCCGGGCAACATCTTGATGACGACGAAGCTCAGCAAGGTGATGCCCAGGACGACCGGCGCCATAAACACAAGCCGCGAGAAGATATAGCGAAGCAAGCCTTACTTCTCCAGCCAGCTATTGCGCAGGTTCCAGCGCGTGTTAGACGGCTTGTTCTGGTAGCCCTTGACGTAGTCCCACCACATCTCCCAGCGCAGCGGGTAGCCGTAGAGGACAATGTTGTAAACCTGGTCGGCCACCCGCTCCTGAATCTTCTGGTAAACCTCCGTGCGCTTGGCGGCGTCGGTGGACGAGCGGCCTTCGTCCAGCAGCTTGTCCATCTCCGGGTCGTTGACGCAGAACGCCTTGGCCTGCGGGGCCGACGAGTGGAAGCTGTTATAGAGGAAGGCGTCAGGGTCCGACTGCCACACCTGGCCGACCTGGACCATCTTACCGCCGCCCTCGTTGTAGTCCTTGATCGCCTGGGCCGCTTCGAGGGGCTGGATGGTCACGCGGATGCCGACCCCGTTCCACATTTCTTTGAGCACCTGGGCCGCGTCCACGTCCAACTGGTTGGCCGCCACGACCTTGTACGCCTCGATGTCCACGCCGTTGGCGTAGCCCGCATCGGCCAGCAGCTTCTTGGCCTGCGCCACGTCCTGCTTGTAGTTGGGCAGGGCCAGGGCATCGCCCTTCCAGAAGAAGCGGTCCGACGGCGCGACGATGGTGCCGACCGAGCCGCCGTACTTCGAGGGGATGACCGTTTCGACCAGGCCCTTACGGTCAATCGCCAGACTCAACGCCCGCCGCACCTTGACATCGTCAAACGGCTTCTGGCACATATTGAGGCGGATGTTGATGAAGCGGCTGGGGATGCCGGGCGCGGACACGACGCCCTGAAGCGCCTTGGAGACGTTCTCGGCCTGGCGCGGGTCGCGGAACCAGGTCATGTCCACGCTCTTGGAGCGGAGGGCGGCCTCTTTGGAGGCCTCGTCACCGAGGATCTTGAACTCGACGGCGTCCAGGTAGGGCTTGGGCTGGTCCCAGTAGTCGGCGTGGCGGACGAGCATGACCGACTGGTTGAGGGTGTACTTCTCCAGCTTGAACGGCCCCGTCCCAATGGGTTTGGTCTCCAACTCCGCGAAGGCCTCCTTAGGCACGATGGGGCGCGTCTCGGTCAGGTTGTTGAGGAAGGTGGCGACGGGCTTGCCGAGCGTAATCTTGACCGTCTCTGGGTCAACCACATCCACCGAGGTGACGTCCTTAAAGTCGGTGGCGACGACACTGCCAGATTTGGGGTCGCGCATGCGGTCCAGCGACGCCTTGACGTCGTCGGCGGTCATGACGCGGCCATTGTGGAACTTCACGCCCTGGCGAATCTTAAAGGTGTAGGTCAGGCCGTCGGGGGAGACGGTGTAGCTGGTTGCCAACTGCGGCTCCAGCGCCGTCTCCTTATCGTTCCAGCGCAACAGACCCTCATAAATGGATTCGGTGATGTTGGTGTTGGCCCAGGCTGTACTCTTGTGCGGGTCGAAGTGTTGAGGGGGGAAGTCCTGGCCGATAATCAGCGTCCCGCCCTTCTTGGGCGTCCCCGCGCCACTCGCCTTGGCCTGCGCCTGTGTCGGCTGAGCCGCCGGCGCGGTGGTCGCCTGGGCCGGCGCCAGCTGGGCCGGTTTCTGGGCCGCGGCTTGCGTGGGCTGGGCCTGCGGGGCGGATGGCGGTTGGGCCGAGGGGGCGGCCGGCGTGGAACTGCACGCGGCCAACAGTCCGATGAGGATGAAGGCGTTGGTGATCCATATCAGGGAGCGCCAGACAGAGAAACGCAACACGGTAACTCCTCCTTGCTGTGATAGGGCGAGGTACGCCTGGGAACGACCTGGCGAAGGTTATTCAGCTATATGAACGCCATTCATGGGCGGCGGGATGATAGCAGACCGCGCTACATCTGTCAAATCAGGACCGGGCGGATTAGTCCAGGCTGCCGTAGCCGAGGGCGCGGGACATCCGGCCGGCGTAGTCCAGGACGAGGACTGTCTTGTCGGTGAGCAAGGCGCCGACGAGGCGGTGCTTGGGCGCGGTGAGGCTGACGGCGGCGACGACGGCGCCCGTGTAGTCGTGGACCGGGGCGCCAATACAGCGGATGTCGAGGTGGTCCTCTTCGTTGTCGAGGGCGTAGCCCTGTTCGCGGATGAGGGCCAACTCGTGGCGCAGCGCCTCCATCTCCGTCACCGTGTTGGGCGTGCGGGCGGCGAGGGGCTGCCCCTGGAGCAGGGCCTCCAGGGCGGGCGGCGGCTGGTGGGCGAGCAGGACTTTGCCCAGCGCCGTCGCGTGCAGGTCGAGGCGCTCACCCGGTGCGACGGCCACGCGCACGCGGCTTGGGCCTTCGATGCTATCAATGTAGTACGCCGCGCCGCCTTCCAGGATACCGAGGTTGGCCGTCTCGCCCGTCTGCTCCACCAGTTCGGCCAGGGTCGGGTGCAGCGTCTGCCGCAGACTCATGCGGTTGACGGCCGGGCTGCCCACGCGGTACAGTTTGGGTGTCAGGACGAAGCGGCCCGTCCCGTTATCCGGACGGATATAGCCGTGGTGTTCCAGGGTGGCGAGGATGTTGAAGACGGAGGATTTGGGCGCGCCGAGTTGCTGGCTCAGTTCGGCGAGGGATAGCCCCTCGGCCGACTGGGAGAGGAGTTCGAGCGCGCGGAGCGAGCGTTCCAGCATGGGGATGAGATAACGCTCTTTCGGGGGGGGAGTCATGGCCCTCTCGCGGCATGCATAAGCGTGAACGACAGTCAGCAGTATAAACCAGAAGGCGGCCCTTGTCAAGGACCGCACTTCGATTGTCGCCCGGTTCGACTATACTTTCCCCACCACGCTTTGTCGCAGGAGGACTCCCATGTGTTATGACGACAATGCCCGACCGCCCCTGCCCGCCGGCGCGCCAGGCCCGGCCACTGGCGAAGACCTGGTCTTGACCTCGGTCGACGGGACCCAGTTCGCCGCCTATCTTGCCCTGCCCGGCGGCCCGCCCAGCGCCCTCGCGCTCATCCTGCCCGACATCCGCGGCCTGCACCAGTTCTACAAGGACCTGGCGCTGCGCCTGGCCGAGATTGGTGTCGCCGCCATTGGCATGGACTACTTTGCCCGCACCGCCGGCCTGACGCCGCGCGACGACTCGTTCCAGTTTCGGCCCCACGTCGAGCAGGCCCGCTTCCCCTCGATTCTGGCCGACGCCCAGGCGTCGCTGGCGGAAGCGCGCCGCCGGGTGGGCCGGTCCATCCCCAGCTTCACCATTGGCTTCTGCTTCGGCGGCACCAATTCGTTTTTCTGCGGTATGGAGGAGGGGCTAGGGCTGACGGGGGTGATTGGCTTCTACGCCGGCATGGCGCGGAACTTCGGCAGCGGCACGCTGCTGGACCGTGCGCCCCAACTGCGCGTGCCCGCGCTCGGCCTCTTCGGCGGGGCGGACCAGGGCATCCCGGTGGAGCAGGTGGAACTCTTCGACCAGCGGCTGGACCAGTCGGGGGTGGAGCACGAAGTTGTGGTCTACCCGGGCGCGCCGCACAGCTTCTTTGACCGCCGCGCGGTCGAGTACGCCGACGCCTCGGCGGACGCCTGGGTCCGCGTGCGCGCCTTCATCGCCGCGCACAGCCAGCCCGCGCTGGCACAGGTCTAAACCCTTTTCAAATACCCACCGACTAGAAGTCGGGGCTACGGGGCCTGTGGCCGAGTGTCCACCTACGTGGACACCGCGTCGGCGTAGGCCGACGCTCGGCGGTAGCGAAGCAGGCCGCCCAGCAGCCCCGACTTCTAGTCGGTGGTGATAATTTCTTCCGACTCCCTACCGCCCCGCCAGCCTCTCCGCCAACTGGCGGCCCTGGTGGGTCAGCGCCAGGTGGCCGTTGACCCGCTCGACCCAACCGCGCTGCGTCGCCCACCCAATGGCCCGCTGGGCCGTCTGGGCGTTCCAGCGTAGCTCGTCGTTCAGGTGCGCGACTTCGCTCTCGGCCGCCGCGCTGGGCGTCGCCTCGTGGCTGTGCAGGTGGACGATGAGCGTCTCGGCGTTGAAGTAGGCCCGCTGCTGGGCCAGCCGCCGGCCGCGCGCGATGAGGCCGTGCAGCGGCGAGAACAGCCAGGCCAGCCCGAACAACCCGCCCGCCGTAGTCGCCATCGCGCCGGCGATGGAGGCATCCAGAGCTAGGGCCAGGCCGTAGCCGCCCACCGCCGCCGCCGCGCCGACAACCACCGCTAGGCCGATCATCAGCGGCAGGCGGTCGGTGAGCAGGTAGGCCGTCGCGGCCGGCACGATGAACAGGGCCACGACGAGAATCGCGCCCACCGCCGTAAACGCGCCGACAGCCGTGACGGACACCAGGCTCATCAAGGCATAGTGCAGGGCGAGGGGCAGGAAGCCGAGCGTCGCGGCCAGGGCCGGGTCGAACGTCGCCAGCTTGAGTTCCTTGTAGAAGACCCCCACGAACAGCAGGTTGAGCAGGGTCAGCGTGCCCATCACCCACAGTGACTGCGGGCCGAGGTTGACACCCCCGATAAAGAGGACGTCGTGCGCGGCGAACTCGATGTTGCCGTAGAGTACGGCGTCGGTGTCCAGGTGGACGTTGGCGAAGTAGCGCGACACGATGAACGTGCCGAGGGCGAACATGGCCGGGAAGACCAGGCCAATGGCCGCCTGCGCGCCGACGCGCCGCGTGTTCTGGAGCGCCTCGACCAGCGTGACCGTGACAATGGCCGCCACTGCGGCGCCCGCGAAGCCGGCCAGCAGGTTGGGACCGTGGGCCAGGAAGTAGCCCGCCACCAGGCCGGGCAGGATGGCGTGGCTGATGGCGTCGGCCATCATCGCCATCTTGCGCAGGATGAGGAAGCAGCCCAGCAGCGCGCAGGCTGTCGCGGTTAGGATGCCCGTCAGGACAATGACGAGGTCGGAACTCATTCGCCACCTCCTGACTGGGATGCCGCCCTCACCCCCCGCCCCTCTCCCAGGGGGAGAGGGGAGACAGAGGCTGACCCGCGCCGCCGCAGCCAGTCCCACACCAACCCATGCGCCGAGCCAAACAGCAGCGACAGCGTCACCAGGGCCGTCAGGCTCAGGATAATCATGGGGCCGGTGGGCAGGCGCGGCTGAGTCACGCTGAGCAGCGCGCCGCTAACCCCGGCCAGCGCGCCGACCAGGGCAGCCAGGGCGAGCATCACGCCGAGGCGGTCGGTCCACTGCCGCGCGGCGACGGCCGGGCCGACGAGCATGGCGGCCATGAGCACGACGCCGACGGTCTGGAGGCCGATGACAATGGCGATGACCATGAGCGAGGTCAGTAGGACGCTGAGCCGCCCGGTGGGGAAGCCGAGGCTCAGGGCGAAGTCGGGGTCGAAGGTCAGCAGCTTGAACTCTTTGTAGAGCAGGCCGACGACGACCAACGCCCCCGCGCCCAGCACGGCCATGGTCACCACGTTCTCCTGGACCAGCGCGGCCGCCTGGCCGAACAGGAAGCGGTCGAGGCCCGCCTGGCGCGAGTCGCCGCGCTGGGCGATGGCCGTCAGCAGCATGATGCCCAGGCCAAAGAAGACGCTCAGCACGATGCCCAGCGCGGCGTCCTCATCCAGGGGGGTGTCGCGGGTGATGCGCAGCAGGAGCAGCGTGCCGAGGTAGCCGGTGACAGCCGCGCCTGCGAGCAGGACCAGGCTCGACTTCGAGCCGGTCAGCAGGAAGGCGAGGCAGACGCCCGGCAGCGCGGCGTGGGCCAGCGCGTCGCCCAGCAGCCCCTGGCGGCGCAGGACGGCGAACGAGCCGAGCACGCCGCTGACGATGCCGAGCAGCGCGGAGCCGAGCGCGACGTTGCGCAGGGTGTAGTCAAATACGAGGTCATACAGCAGGTCTAACATCTCAACCCCCGTTCAAACTGCGCAACTTATACATCCGACCGCCATAGGTGCGCGCCAGGGCCTCCTGGGTGAAGGTCGTCTCCATCGAGCCGCTGGCAATCACGCGGGCGTTGAGCAGAATCGTCCAGTCGAAGTACACCGGCGCGGAGGACGCCGCGTCGGCACGGACGAGTTCGGCGGAGGTCGCGGGACCGGATGACGACTACTATTTCGCTGGCATTTACCCGTCTGGTTTCAACCGGCTCGCAGCGCCGCTTTCCGTACACCACGCCGAGCCACTGTCGGCGTGGGAGCGGGCGCTCAACC
>CAZFUK010000031.1:0-7595 GCA_964522005.1 uncultured Anaerolineales bacterium
TCGAGCATGTCGTCTGCGTGCGCATCTACATCACCGACTTCGAGACCAACTATCCGCGCATGAACGCCGTCTACGCCGGCTATTTTCCGGCCGACCGGCGGCCGGCGCGAACCTGCATCGGCGTCACCGGCCTGGCGCGCGGCGCCATGGTCGAGATCGACCTTTTGGCGCGGCGCGGACCGGAGCCGGACCAGCCGTCGTGCCTGGCGGGGCGGCCTGACGCGGGATGACGGGGATGGGGCCGGTCATCTGCTCGCCCAGGCGCTGGTACGCCTTGAGCGCCGAGCACAGCGCGTCGGCGTCGGGGTAGCGCGCCTGCGCCTTCTTCGCCATGGCCTTGGTGATGATGTGCTCCAGACCCACCGGCACCGACGGGTTGTAGGTGCGAATGGGCGGCGGCTCGGCCTGCAAGTGCTGCATCGCCAGGGCCAGCGGGGTATCGGCCTCGAAGGGCAGATGCGCCGTCACCATCTCGTACAGGATGACCCCCAGCGAGTAGACATCGGTGGCGGGCGCGACAGGCTGGCCCGCTGCTTGCTCAGGAGCGATGTATTGCGCCGTGCCCCACACCGGCCCGGTCTGGGTGGTGGACGTCGTGGCGGCGAGGCTGCGGGCGATGCCGAAGTCGGTGACTTTGATCTGGCCCGTGCGGGCCAGCAGGATGTTCTGCGGCTTCAGGTCGCGGTGGACGACACCGGCGCGGTGCGCCGCGCCCACGCCCTCGCAAATCTGAATCATCAGGCCCACGGCCCGCTCGGCCGAGAAGGGCGCCTGGGCCGCGATGCGCGTCTTGAGGTTGTCGCCGTCCACCAGCTCCATCACAATGTAGGGGATGGCGTTGACCTCGCCCGTGTCCCAGACGGCGGCCAGGTTCGGGTGCGACAGGATGGCGACGGCCTGGGCCTCGCGGCGAAAGCGCGTCAGGAAGTTCTGGTCGCCCGCGAACTGCGGCCGCAGCATCTTGATGGCGACCGGGCGGTTCAGCCGCTCGTCGTGGGCGCGGTAGACGACGGCCATGCCGCCCTGCCCGAGTTCGCCCTCCAGCCGATAGCGCCCGTCAAACAGCGTCTGAGCTTGCGATGTCACCCTGGCCTCCTGACTCCAACCGCATCGGCCCAATTATACCCGACTCTGGCGTCAATAAAAACGCGTGAGGGTTTTCTTGCCCGCTCGCCTGCTGCCTGTATAATAGCCACACTATGAAGGCGCATGTCATCGTCAACCCGGCGGCGGGCCAGCCCGCCAACCGTGCCGAGATCGAGGCCGCCCTGGCCCACCTGGCCGAGGCCGGCTGGAGCGTGGTCGAGCGGCACAGCGAGGCGCGCGGCGACGTCACCCACCTGGCCCGCCTGGCGGCGGAGCAAGGCGCGGACGCCGTGGTAGTGGTGGGCGGCGACGGGACGGTAAGCGAGGCGGCCAACGGGCTGGTGGGCACGGGCGTGGCGCTCGGCCTGCTGCCCATGGGCACGGGCAATGTCTGGGCCGCCCAACTGGGCCTGATGCCCTCGCCCACCCTGCTCTACCGTCCCGATGTGGTGGCCGCCGCGCGCCTCCTCGTCGAAAGCCGCCCGGCCCTGATTGACGTCGGCCAGGCGCACACCCCCACGGGCGAGCGCTATTTTATGCTCTGGTCGGGCGTGGGGCTGGACGCCATGATTCAGCAGACGATTGACGAAGAAGCGCGGCCGGCCAAGCGGCGCTTCGGCCAGTGGGCCTATGTCTGGGCCGCCGCCCGGCCCATCTTCGCCTTTCGCGGCGTGCGCGCCCGCCTCCACCTCGACGCCCAGCGCCGCCGCAGCCGGGTCATGTTCGTCGTCGTCACCAATATCCCGCTCTACGCCGGCGTCCTGATGGCCCCAGAGGCGCGGGCCGACGACGGGCTGCTCGACGTGTGCGTCTTCGAGGGCCACTCCTGGCCGGATACCCTCAAGCATATCGGCCAGCTTGCCTTCCACCGCCACCTGGCCGACCCGACGGTGCGCTTCTTCCGCGCCCGCGAGATTGAAATCGCCACCTCCCCGACCATGCCCGTCCACTACGACGGCGACCCTGTGGCGCGAACCCCGCTCGTCGTTCGCGTTGTGCCGCGCGCCCTGACGGTCCTCGTGCCGCCCGCCTCGGCCCAGGGCTTTCTGACCCAGCCGCCAACCGAATAACGCCCACTCCCACTCGCATGGCTCATGCACCGCGCATCTCACCCTTCAGGAGGCCCGTATGTGGTTTGGCATCCCGCGCTGGCAAGTGATTATGCTCGCCCTGGGGCTGGCGGGCTATATCGCCAGTTTTGTCGGCGCGCCCCCCCTGCTCATCTTCGCCCTCTCGGCCCTGGGCCTGATTCCCCTGGCCGGACTGATTGGCCGCTCCACCGAGGACATCGCCCACTTCATTGGCCCCAAGTGGGGCGGCCTGCTCAATGCCACCTTTGGCAATGCCGCCGAGTTGATTATCGCCGGCGTCGCCCTGCGGGCCGGCCTGATCAACCTGGTCAAAGCGTCCATCACCGGCTCGATTATCGGCAACATCCTGCTCGTCCTGGGCACCGGCCTCATCTTCGGCGGGCTGCGCCACGGCGTCCAGCGCTTCGATACGCGCGAGGCCGGGCGCAACTCAACCATGATGCTCCTGGCGATCTTCGGCCTCATCCTGCCCGCCACGTTTAACCTGGCCGACCCCAATGCCGTGCGCGTCGAAGAGGTCAGCCTCGTCGTCGCCATTGTCCTGCTCATCATCTACTTCGCCTACATCGCCTACAGCTTCACCGCCAAGGAGACGGACCCCATCGAGCAGGAACTCCACGTGGCCGAGCCGGACGAGCCGGGCGATGAGCACACTCCCTGGTCCCGCCGCACGGCGATGCTGGTGCTGGCCGGGGCGACGGTGGGGACGGTCCTGCTGAGCGAGACGCTGGTGGGGGAGGTCGAGGCGGTCATCCGCGAGTTTGGCGTCAGCGAGTTCTTCCTGGGCGCCATTGTCGTGCCCATTGTGGGTAACGTGGCCGAGCACTTCAGCGGCATCACCCTGGCGGGCAAGAACAAGATGGACATCGCCCTCGGCATCGCCGCCGGGTCGTCCACCCAGGTGGCCCTGCTCGTCGCGCCGCTGCTGGTCCTGCTCAGCCTGGTCATCGGCCCCGAGCCGTTCAACCTGGAAAAGGGCATGAGTCTGGTCTTTCTTCCCATGGAGATTGTGGCCGTGTCGGCGGCCGGCTTCCTGTTTAACTACATCAGCCGCGACGGCGAGACCAACTGGCTCGAAGGTCTCCAGTTGGTCTCGCTATACATCATCCTGGCCGCCATGTTCTTCCTGATTCAGATTCCCGAGGTCGGCGGAGGTCATTAACGGCGGCGTGGCTGGCTGCGACATAAAGAAGCACGGAGTAGGGGCGAGGTGACCTCGCCCCTACTCCGTGCTAAAGACGGGGCATTTGACAATTCCCGCGACCTGCTTATACTAGGCGGCTATCAGTGACGATCTTCGTCATGAGAACCGCCGCCTATGACAACCCCTGAGGATCCGCATTACCGCGAACGCGGCAGGCGACCCTATACTGACCCACGGCATGCCGATGAGGCGGGGACCACTCCCCGTCCCTTCGGCATTTTTTGTGCGTCGGCAGGGGCAGCATGGGAGGGCGGAACCCGTCGGACAGAGGGCTTGGGGAAGCCCGCTGTCTTACCGGCCCACGTACACGTTCAACCGGGCCGACGATCCAGGGGGAGTACATGTTCCGACTCATCCTGGCGACCGTGGTGTGCCTGTCGCTGGCAGCGACAGCCACGGCCGCCCAACCCAACGAGGCGCGGAGGATGTTTGTCACCGCCTACACCTCGTGTGACGCCAACATCTCCCGTGTGAAGAGGTGCGACGGTATCACGGCCAGTGGCCGCGTGGCGCGATGGGGGATCGCCGCCTGCGGTCGGGCCTATCCCTTCGGGACCGTCTTCGAGGTACCTGACCTGGGCCTGTTCGCCTGCTACGACCGGGGCGGCGGCGTCACCAATGACCTGCTCGACATCTGGATTCCGCCTGGCCGCTCCATCGGCGGGGCGCGCTGGCGAATGGTTACCATCCGCTATGACATAGACCCGCTGGCGGTCCTCGACGGCACCGCGACCAGCGCGGCCGCGCCGGGGGAGACCCCAGCCGCCCGCGAAGACGTGGCCGACCTGCCCGCGCCTGCCCAGGAAGACGAGGCGCCCACCCTCCGCATGGCCGACTCACAGCCAGTCGGGACACTCAAGAGCGCCGCGACGCGCTCGCAGGGTAACGAGAGCAGCCTGGGCAACCTGGTGGCCGACATGCTGCGCACGCAGTACAACGCGGACGTGGGCTTGATCCACGCCGGCGCACTGCGGGCCAATCTGCCGACGGGCGAGGTCCGCGCGGGCCACATGCTCGCCGTCGTCGGCCCTGATCAAAAGCCGCTCAAGCTGGATATGCGCGGCGAGCAACTCAAGCGGGTGATTGAGTACGGGCTGGCCCAGGATCCGGGCAGCGAAGGTTGGCTGAGCCTGTCGGGTCTGCGCCTGGTCTACAACCCCAACGCCCCGGAAGGCCACCGCATTGTCGAACTGATTCACACGGCGTCGGGCCAGCCGGTCTGGGACGGCCAGTACTACCACATCATCCTCACCGACACGCTGTACTTCGCCGATGGCTACACGCCCCTGTTCGAGGTCGGACGCGGCCTGTTCACCTACGAGCCGTTGGTCAACATGGCGAGCCGCTGGCTGGCCCAGCACGGCGTCGTCACGCCAACCCTGGAAGGCCGCGTCAAAGCGGTCCATTGAACTTGAGTGACCTGACAGGTTTCAGAAACCTGTCAGGTCCTGGCGTGACAGCAAGCCCCACGGGATGCCCTTCCCCAGCGTCCCGTGGGGCTTTAGGCGTATCTGGCCTGGAAGTTGCTGTACCGGAGGGCGTGACGGCAGGGATGATAGGCAAGCATCACCCTCAAGGGGTAGAAGGAGTGGCGAGAGTGCACCACAACACAGACGACACGGGCAAGACCGACTTGAGCCAGGTGGAGCCGCTGCGCTCCGTCGAGGAAGTGGAACAGGCCGCTTATCCGGGGCTGTCCAAGCGCGAGCGGCGGCGCGAACAGGCCGGCGCCCAGGGCCAGGAGAATATCGGCGCGGATGATGACAGCAACCGGGGCGACAACTCGAACCCGGCCCAGGATGTCTGGGAGCGCAACGTCGTGATTGGCGCGGCGCAGATGCCCAACGAGTCCACGATTCTGTCCAGCCCGGCCGGCTCCGGCGCGGCCCCTGGCCCGGTCCTGGTCTCGACGCTGGACGAGGATGACCTGGACGACAAGGTAGACGAGGACGAGGTAGATTAGCCTGGCGCATTTGCATTCAGCGGCGTTATCGGCCAAACTTGAGAGAGCGAACAGTCAGACACCCGTTTTTTTCGAGCGCTATCGAGAGAACGGGTGTCTGAGACTCTAGGTGCGCCAGGAGAGGGTCTATGGGCGGGCCGCGCGAGGTGCTAGGCAAGTGGCTGCGGGGGCTGTGGGAAGAGATGTTTATCCTGCTCACGGCGAGCGCGGTGTGGACGGTCATCGGGCTGGGGCCGGCGCTGGTTCTGTTCTCGTTGGGCCTGGCGCCCCTGGGTGTCATCGCCCTCCTGGCCGCGCTGCCGCCCATGACGGTGGGCGTCTACTACGTGACCAACCGCCTGGCGCACGACTATGTCGGCAAGTTCGGCCACATCTTCGAGGGCGCGCGGCTCTACGCCCGCCAGGCGTGGCTGCTGGCCCTGGTCAACGTGCTCATCGTGGCAATTCTCTGGGCCAACTACCAGTTCTACGCGCCCTCCGAGGAAGGCCCGCGCATCGTCGGCGTGGGCGGCGCGCAACTCACCATTGACCCCAGTTCGACGCTGGCGGTCGCGGCCCGCTCCATCCTGTTCTCCATCGCCCTGGTCTGGATTTACTCCCAGTTGTACGCCCTGCCCATGCTCATGGAGCAGAAGGTGCCGAGCATCTGGTTCGCCATGCGCAACAGCCTGTTCCTGGCCTTTGGCAGCCCCGCGCTGACCATCACCCTGTCGGTCATCCTGCTCATCCTGGGCTTCCTCGTCCTCGTGTCGCTACCCCAGTTCCTGCGCTGGCTGCCCTTCCTGTTGGTGCTGCCGTCCATGATTGCCTTCTTGACTAATATCGCCGTGGTGCAACGCCTGAAAGTGTTGCGCGGCAACGAGAAGGCGGGAGAAGAGGGATAAGGCCGGGATGCTTGAACCGCTGTCGTATGATGTAGAGACGCTGGCCGGGGGGGTAAGCTTTGGCTCGCTCAGCGCGTTCGCCCGCGCCGATGCGCTGTCCAACCTGACCGGCTTCTACACGCCGAGCGACAACCGCTGGGCCGCCCGGCGCGTCACCTACCGCTTTAGCTCGCTCGGGCCGGGTGTCGAGAGTCTGGAGCCGCTGGTCACCCAGTTCTACCCGAGTCACCAAGAGACCATCTGGGGCACGGAGGGGCTGATTCTAACGCAGCGCGTCTTCCTGCCCTATGAAGCGGGCTACGAGCGCGGCGTGTGCTGGCTCATCGAGGTCCAGGCCGAAGGCCCGCGCCTGGTGCAGGTCGAAATCGAGCTCCAGTTTGACGCGGCGGACACCGCGCTGCGCATGCAGGACGGCCTGCTGGTGGCGACGGGCAGCGCGGACCCGAACCACGTGCGCGTCTTCGGCTCCAGCGGCCCGCCGTCCTACGTGGACCTGAACACGCCGGGCCGCGCCCTGCTGATGTACCATGTCCTCATCGAGGGCGAGATCGAGCAGCCCTTCATCCTGAGCGCGTCGGACGCGGGCGAGCAGCTCGCCTGGAACGGCTTCCTGGTCCTGTCGGACACCGAGCGCGTCTTCCGCGAGACCGTCCGCGCCCTGGACCAGCGCCTGGCCCAGGCCCACGTCGTGACCCCCGACGCCCGCGTCAACCAGACCCTCCAGTGGGCGAAGATTAGCCTGCTGCGTGGCCAGCAGCGCTGGCGCTGGGGCCTGGGCGTGCCCACTGTGCCGGGGACCGACCGGGTGGACGTGGCCCGCTCCGCCTGGTACGCGCTGGGCGCGGCCTGGCTCACACCCGACTTTGTCGGCCGCCAGCTTCAGTTCCTCGCCACGCACGCCCAGGAGGAAGGGGGGCGTCTGGCCGCGACTGTAGCCGCCCACGACCTGACCCGCGAGCCGTCGCCGTCGAGCCTGCCCACCAGCCTGTTCCTGCTGGCCTGGCAGCGCCACCTCAACACGGGTCTCGAAGCGGCCGATGCCGCGCCGACCATGTCCAGCCTGCCCACCCTCTACCCCTACCTGCGCGCCGCCGCCGAGAGCCTGACGGCGACCCGCGAGGGCGTCCTGACCGACGCGCTGGCCCACAGCGCGCTCCACGCCGCCGCCGACATCGCCCACCTCGCCGGCCACGACGACGACCGCCGCCACTTCGCCCAGGCCGCCCAGGCGCTCGCCGCCCGACTGGCCCGCGAGAACCCCGGCTGGTCCGTCCTGTGGCAGGGGCGCAGCCTGACGCCCCTCGGCCACTTGCTCGGCGACGGCCGTCTGGCCCTCCTGGCGAGCCTGGTGGATGACCTGGCCCAGG
>CAZFUK010000031.1:7605-11698 GCA_964522005.1 uncultured Anaerolineales bacterium
ACCCCCAACCCCTCCCCCCGTGGGGGAGGGGAGCCAGACGGGGACCGGACCCCCCCTCCCTTCGTAGGGGAGGGGTCGGGGGGGAGGGGTTCGCCTGCCGACCCCACAGGGGGAGGGGAGCCAGACGGGGGGAGAGGTCTCCAACTCGCCTACGCCCTGGCCGCCGGCCGCCCGGAGGTGGTATGGTCCGCCCTACGGGCGGCCTATCCGCTTGTCGAGCGTGTCGCTCACCCGGCGGAGCCGACGGCGCCGCGGGCCGCCGACCAGCCGGGCCTGGATCCACTGGCCGGCGCCACCCTCCTCGCCCTGGCGGTCGAGGGGCTGCTGGGCTGCCAGCCGCAGTTCGGCGGCCTGGTGGTGACGCCGCACCTGCCGCCGGACTGGCGATGGGCCGCCGTCGCCAACCTGCCCTTCCAGGGTCGGCCGCTCAGCCTGGCCTACCTGGACGGCGTGGTCCACACCACCCAGAAGATTGCCCCGACCGAAGGTGTCGAAGTCTACGACCGAGCCGACGTGATTCCCGGTTCGCTGTTCGCCGTCGTCTTCCGCCGGGCGGGGCAGCGTCGCCTCTTTGCCGCAACCAATGCGGCGACTGCGACGTTTATAAGGGTAGATGGCCGCTCAGTGCCAGTGCAACTGGACGCCGGGGAAGCGGTCATCATCAATTTGGACTAGGGGGCGAGTAGAAGGAGACCCTGTGTCTATCTCAGCTCTGGAGTCTCACAAGCGGTTTGAGGATATGCATCAGCGCGCGCTCTTCGCCGACCTGATTGGCGTCCTCACCCGCCAGACCACCAACCTCGTCCCGTTCGATGAAGTTCGGGCCAGGCTCCGCACCGCCGCGGAGATTAAACGGGGAACGCAGATGATTCCCCTGGCCGCGATTGTCGGCAGCGTCGGCCGCTACCGCGACTTTACGCGCGAGTTTTTACCTCGCGAGCAATCTTTAGGCGAGCGCTGGCGCCGCCTGGACGAAATGTATAACCAGATGGCGGCCATACCGCCGATTGACGTCTACCAGCTGGGCGATGTCTACTTCGTCCGCGACGGCAACCACCGCGTATCGGTCGCCCGCGCCAACGGCGCGACGCATATCGAGGCCAATGTTGTCGAGATTCCCCTGAAAGCGCCGCTGCGGCCGAATATGGATGTGGACCAGATTATTCTGGCGGCCGAGAAGGCCGACTTCCTGGACCGCACCGGCCTGGACGAACTGCGGCCCGACGCCGATATTACCTTTACCGCGCCGGGGCGGTACGCTGAACTCCTGGAGCACATTGAGGTGCATCGCTGGTACATGGGCGTCGCCCGCGACGCCGAAGTGCCCTACGCCGAGGCCGTGACGGACTGGTACGACACCGTCTACCAGCCCGCCGTGCAGGCCATTTGCGATTCGGGGCTGTTGGCGAACTTCCCCAAGCGCACCGAGGCCGACCTGTACCTGTGGACGATGCGCTACCTGGCCGAGTTGAAGGAGCGCTACAGCGACGCCGTGGACGCCAACATGGCCGCCAACGAGTTGGTCCGCCAACACAGTCAGCCGCCCTTGCAGCGCCTGGTCCAGACCGTGACCGACCTGTTCACCGGTGGCCGCGACGATACGCCCCCCATCGTCACGGAACTGGTGGATAAGCTGGCCGAGCAGGAGCAGGCGCAGGCCCAGAATGGTAATCTCGCCTCGAGTCCCTGAAGCCAATGGAGGCTCCATGATCACCCGCACTGAGATTGAGCAGTTGGCCGCTTACCAGCACGCCGAGGCCCCCGTCATCTCGTTCTTCATGGACATTGACAAAGGCCGACCTGACGAAGCCAAGTGGAGCATTCGGCTCAAGAACCTGCTGAGCCGCCTGGAGGAGGGGCGGGGCGATTGGAACGACGCCCAGTCCGCTTCGATCCAGGCCGATATGGAGCGGATTCGCCAGTTCGTGCGCGACCAGCGCGTCGCCGGCGCGCGCGGCATCGCCGTCTTTGCCTCGTCGGCCGGCGACCTGTGGCACACCTACGCCTTCCCCAACCGCGTCGGCAACGATGTCCGCGTGAATCACACAACCTATGTGCGCCCCCTGCTGAGGATGCTCGACCGCTACCGCCCCCAGTGTGTCGTGCTCGTCAGCCAGGACCAGGGCCGCTTGTTCATACTGACCGGCGACACGGGCGAGACCATCGAGGAGCGCGGCTCGCTCGTCTCCGACGTGCCGCGCCGCCACGACCAGGGCGGCTGGTCGCAGGCCAACCTCCAGCGCCGCCACGACGACGCCGTGCGCCAGCACCTCAAGAAGACCGCTGACATGGCCTTCACCGTCTTCCAGCAGACGCCGTTCGAGCGCCTGCTCATCGGCGGGACGGACACGGTCGTCAGCGAGTTCCAGTCGCTGCTGCATCCCTACCTGCGCGAGCGGCTCGTCGGCAGCTTCGCGATCCCCATCTCGGCCACGCCCAAGACGGTCCAGGACCGCGCGCGGCCCATCCTGCGCGCCCTGGACGCCCAGCGGCAGCACGACCTGGTCAAGCAGTTGGAGGATCAGGTGAACGGCGGGGAGATGGGCATCGCCGGCCTGGACGGGACGCTCGAAGCCCTGCGGCACAGCCAGGTGGCGGCCCTGCTCATCGCGTCGAGTTTCAGCGCCCCGGGTCAACGCTGCACGCAGTGCGATAGCCTGTTCAGCCGCGCCAGTGGCGCGTGTCCGGCCTGCGGTGGCCGCCTCGTGCCCCTGGACGACATCGCGGAGGAGATGGTGGACCGCGCCCTGGGTCAGGACGCGCAGGTGGTCGTCGTCACCGCGCCCGCCGCGCTGACCCACCTGGAACCCCAGGGCAATGTCGGCGCCCTGCTGCGCTTCGCCATCCAGCCCACGCCCGAAAACGCGTAAGGATGATAAAGACCCTAAAGGTCTTCAAGACCTTTAGGGTCTTTTAATTCTGTCAAACCAGGCTTTAGACGCGGACGGCTGTGCCCGACGCGCTGACCATCAGCATCGTGCCGCCGTTGTTGATCTGGATGGTCTCGTAATCAATGTCCACGCCGACGACGGCGTTGGCGCCCACGCTGGCCGCGTAGTTCGTCATCTCCTCGATGGCGATCTCGCGCGCCTTGCGCAGTTCGGCCTCGTAGGCGCCCGACCGGCCACCCACAATGTCGCGGATGCCGGCGAAGAAGTCGCGGAAGATATTCGCGCCCAGAATCGCCTCGCCCGTCACAATCCCCAGGTACTGCTGAATCGGCCGCCCGTCCACATGCGGCGTTGTCGTCACCAGCATATTCGCCATTTCGCTTCACCTCGCTACGTGCGCATGCCTCACATTTGTGTGCTGAGCCAAATCGCTCATCGCAGTACACTACGCAGCCAGGGCGCGTAAAGTTGCAGGCCGCTGTTTAGACAGAATTAACAGAATTTGCAGAATTTACACCTCGCCCTGACGTACGGTCTTGGTCATTCTGATAATTCTGTAAATTCTGTCTAAAATGCCCAGGTGGATGGCTTGAGCGGGCGCTAGGCCGTCACCGGAGCCGCCTCGGGGGCGGGCGCGGTCTGTTCCAGGTGGGCGATGATGGCGTCGGTGTAGACGACGGTGGAGGCGGTGCCGCCCAGGTCGCGGGTGCAGTGCTCGCCCCCCCCCAGCACGGCGTACACCGCCTGCTCAATGCGCTCGGCCACGTCCAGCTTGCCCAGGTGCCGCAGCATCATGACGCCGCTCAGGATGACCGCCGTGGGGTTGGCGACCCCCTTGCCCGCGATGTCAGGCGCGGAGCCGTGGACCGCCTCG
Organism: uncultured Anaerolineales bacterium; assembly: GCA_964522005.1. Taxonomy (GTDB): domain Bacteria; phylum Chloroflexota; class Anaerolineae; order Epilineales; family JAHCIE01; genus JAHCIE01. Next base: position 11,371 of record CAZFUK010000031.1, read on the forward strand.
AAGACAGCGGCCTGCTCGCCGATGTTGCCGCTGCCCGTCAGCCCCAGCCCGCCGACCAGGCCGGACGCCAGGTCGGACAGGATGTCGCCATAGAGGTTCTCCATCACCAGCACGTCGAATTGCTCCGGCCGCTGGACCAGGTGCATGGACATGGCGTCCACAATCACCTCGTCATACTTGATTTCAGGGTAGCCCTGGCTCACCTTGCGGCAGCATTCGAGGAACAGGCCGTCGCTGAGCTTCATGATGTTGGCTTTGTGGACGGCGGTGACGCGCTTGCGGCCCTCGCGCCGCGCCATGTCAAAGGCGTAGCGGGCGATGCGGGTGG
>CAZFUK010000031.1:11708-18336 GCA_964522005.1 uncultured Anaerolineales bacterium
GACGCCTTCTCGGTGATGATCTTCAGGCTCTCCACGACGCCCGGCACGACGACATGTTCGATGCCGGAGTACAGCCCCTCGGTGTTCTCGCGGATGACAATGAGGTTGACGTTCTCGAAGCGGGTATGCACGCCGGGCAGGCTGTGGACCGGGCGCACGTTGGCGTAGAGGTCGAGGGCCTGGCGCAACTGGACGTTGGCCGACTTGAACCCCTTGCCGATGGGCGTGCCAATGGGGCCTTTGAGGGCGATCTTATTCTTCTCAATGGAGTACAGGGTCGAGGGCGGGATGACGACGCCGTACTTCTCGATGACATCGCCGCCGGCTTCGTGGACGTGCCATTCCAGGTCCGCGCCGGCCGCGTCCAGCACGCGCCGCGCCGCCTCGGTCACTTCTGGGCCAATCCCATCGCCAGGGATGAGGGTCACCGGGGTGGGCATGTTGCCTCCTGCGCACACGGACAAACTACGGGGTGAGTGGAAGATGAGGGTCAAAAGATAGCTGAATTGGGCGCGAAGGGCAAACGACGGACGGACGAAGGACCGAGGACGGACGACGAAATATCCATGACGCCTCACGCTCTACCCACCACCCACTACCCACCGCCTCTTTCAGCCACCTTAGCCCCCTCAGTAAGCGTGTTCCGTGCCAGGCGAATGTAAATTCCCCTTGACAAAGCATGCCAAGTAGCTACACTTAATCACCCGTCCGCGCTGCCTCGGCAGCCACCCTAAGGAGATAGACCATGACTGTCCTGGACAAGCCCTCGTTGTATGATCGCCTGGGTGGCGTTTACAACATCGCCACGGTTGTGGATGACTTTATTGACCGTATCATGGTGGACGCCCGCTTGAACGCGAATCCCCGCGTTGACGACGCCCACCACCGCGTGTCTCCCCCGGGCTTTAAGTATCTCGTGACGGAAATGGTGTGTTGGGCGGCTGGCGGTCCACAGCAGTACTCGGGTCGGTCAATGGGCGACTCGCATCGCCACCTCATGATCACGCCGGAGGAGTGGGCAGCCTTCATGGATGACTTCCAGCAGACGCTGGACAAGTTCAGTGTTCCACACGCCGAGCAAGAGGAGCTAAAGGCGATTGTCGAGAGTACGCGCGAGGGGATTGTCGTCGTGCCCTTCCAGGAAGGACCGGCCTCACCCGCGACCACCACTATCTAATAGTGGCTCGGCCAGTCGACTAGGTTGGCAGACCTAGCTGACCCATAGCCCCCTCCTTGTCAACAGGAGGGGGCTAATGTTTATCTCCTAACGCTGTCTGCCAATCGAAGGACTGGAGATGGCGCAGGCCGGCTAACAAGCGCACACCATGCCAGGAGAATAGTGATCCGTCCACCAACTGGAGACGGCGCCTCCAGACGGCGGGGGCGGGGGAGAGGGCGGCCAGGGCGTCGGCGTGGCGGGCGGCGAAGGGGAAGGGTTCGTCGGGGAGGAAGATGAGATCGGGGGCGCGGGCGAACAGGTCGCCGGGCGTGAGCGTCGGGTAGCGCGTGGCCGCGTCGGCGTAGACGTTGACGCCGCCCGCCTGGGCCAGCACGTCACTGATGAAGGTGTCCGCGCCGACGGCCATCCACGGCTCGCGCCAGATCAGGTAGGCGAAGCGGAAGAGGCCCGCCTGGGCCTGGAGGTCGGCCAGGGCGGCCCGCCCCTCCGCCGCGAAGGCGGCGCCCGCCGCCCAGCGGCCCACCAGCCCGCCCAGCGTGACCAGGTCGGCCAGGGCGTGCTCGACGCGGCGCGGGGCGAAGGAGGCGACGGGCGCGAGGCGGACCAGGCGGGCCATGTACTCGGCGCGGTTCTCCTCGGCGTTGGTCAGGATCAGATCGGGGCGCAGGGCGGCGATGCGTTCCAGGTCGGGCGTCTTCGTCCCGCCGACCTGGGGAACGGTGGCCGCTTCGGGCGGGTGGACGCAAAACCCCGTCCGCCCCACAACGTGGCCGCCCACGCCCAGGTCGAACAGCGTTTCGGTAGTGCTAGGAACAAGCGAAACGATGCGCATAGCTAAGTTCCAACAAATGGAGGCTACATGGCTAACGTCGCCAGCAGCGCCTCCGCGCGGCGCAGGTGGCGGGGCGCGCCGCAGGCGGCGAACAGGTCGCGGGCGCGGGCCAGGTCGGCGCGGGCGTCGTCGTGCCGCGCCAGGTCGTGGCCAAGGCGGGCGCGGTGGTACAGGGCGCGGCCCAGTTCGAGGCGGGCGCCGCTCGGTTCGAGGATGGCGAGGGCGGCGCCGAAGGCAGCCTCGGCCTCGTCCGGTCGCCCCTGCGCCGCGCGTATCTGCCCCCGGACGCGCAGGGCCAGAGCCTCGTAGTGGGGGGCCTCGGCCTCACGCGCCAGCGCCAGGTGCGCCTCGTTGAGCCGCGCCGCGTCGGCCACGCGCCCCACTCCCAGACTGGCCTCGGCATAGGTGGGGCCAAACTGCAATGGCCCGTGGCGATGATCTGTTCCCGCCAGCCGGGCGGCGGCTTCATCCAACATTCTGACCGCCTCCGCCCACTCCTCGCGCTGGACGTGCCGATAGGCAGCTGCCCAACGTGACGTCCAGTGCAGGAGGATGTCATTCGCGGCGTCGGCTGCCCCTAGAACCTCATCGGCGTAGACCCGTGCGCTCTCATCGCAGCCCAGGTCGGTCTCAATCAGGGCGTGGACATAGCCAAAGAGGGCAGCGCCTCGGACGTCCCCCGCGCGCCGGGCCTGGGCCGTGGCCTCCCGGGCGCTCCGTCGAGCGACGGCTAACTCGCCCAAAGTATGCCGGGCGACTGCGTCTTCAATATGAGACCAGGCAACCATATGTCGATGTCCCGTGGTTTCAGCCAGCACCCGCAGCCGAGCTATGGTCTCCAGCGCAGTCTGCGCGGGGCCGGTGTACAACGCGGACTGTGAAAGGGAACCCTGGCCAATAAGCGTCACCAGTGTATCGTTCTTGCGTTGGCCGAGCAGGAGACAGCGGCGCCCATAGTCCGCGCTTTCCCTATAGCGCGCCAGGTGCAGGTAGGCGCCGGCCAGGTGGCCGAAAATCGTCCGCAACGTGGCTGTGTCGTCGAGCGGCTCAGCCAGGGCATACGCCTGCTCTAACAGTTCAATCGCCCGCCGGTGTTGGCCCAGGTAGTGCTGGAAGCGCCCCAGATGGGCCAGGGCCAACGCCACTTCGCCACGCTGCGTCTCGGGGTCAAGCTCTCGCACCGCTGTCTGGAGGAACTCGACGCCCCGTTCGTCGCCGATGACGGCGTAGACGTCACCGATGCGCGCTTTCAGCGCCGCGCGCTGGGGGGCGGACTGGGCCAACGCCAGGGCGGCCGTGTAGTGTTCGACCGCCAGCGACGCCGGGCGGCGGATGGCATAGACATCGCCCAGGCGCTCGGCGACACGGGCTTCCTGCTCTTGGTCACCCAGGGCGATGGCGCACTCACGGGCCAGCCCCAGGTACTTTATCGCCTCGTCGTGGGCGAAAAGGCCTTCGGCCTTCTCCGCTGCCTGTTTTGAGTAGGTTAACCCCCGCCCCCAGTCGCCGCTCTCCACAAAGTGATAGGCCAGGTCGGCGGCGTGGGCGTCCACCTGGGCGGCGTATAGCTTCTCCAGCGCATCGCCGATGCGCTGGTGCAGCCGCCGTCGGCGGATCGGGTTCAGCTCCTCCACCAGCGTCTCCCGAATCTTGTCGTGGGTGAAGGCGAACCGGTCGCCCTGGTCCGCGCGGATGAGCTGGGCGGCGCTGGCTTCGTCAAGGGCGTCGAGCAGGGTATCCTCGTCGGCCCGCGCCACCGCCGCCAGTTCGGCAAAGGCGAAGGTCTTGCCGAGGGCGGCAGCGGTGTGGAGAGTCTCGGCGCAGGGCTGGCTCAGGCGGGACAGGCGGCGGCCAATAGCCTCCTTGATGCTCTGGGGAATCGCCAGGTCGGCGACCGATTGGCGTCCCCAGCCCTCGCCTTCGCGGTACAGTTGGCCCTGCTCGATAAGGGACTTGACCACCTCCTCGACAAAGAAGGGGTTGCCCTCTGTCTCGCGGTAAATGGCCTCGGCAAACTCCGTCGACACGCGCTCCTGTTCCAGCAGCGTCGCCAGGAGCGTCGCCGTCTCCGCCAGGCCCAGCCGCCCCAGGGCGAAGCGCGTCGCCAGGCGCTCGCGGTTCCACTCGACCAGCGCGGCTGCCAGGGGGTGACCCCGGTCCAGTTCCACCTCGCGGTACGCGCCGAGCACGAGCAGTCGCTCGCCCGTCAGGTTGCGCAGCAGGTAGTGCAGCAGGGCGAGGGTGGCCTGGTCGGCCCAGTGCAGGTCGTCCAGGCAGACGAGCAGGCCGTGGGGGCGGGCCAGGGCCGCCAGAAAGCGCGCGATGTTGTCGAACAGCCGCAGCCGTTCGTCGTTGGGCGGCAGGGGCGGATTGGGCGGCAGGGGGCCGAGCTTGGCCTCAATCTCGGGGGCCAGTCGGGCCAACTCTGGGGCAGTGGGGCCAAGGTGGGCGCGCAGGGCGTCGGCGGGCTGGGCGTGGACGTAGGCGCGCAGCGCCTCGACAAAGGGGAGATAGGGAGTCGTGGCCTCGTACTCGTAGCAGCCGCCGCGCAGCACAACCGCGCCGCCTGCCTGCGCCTGGCTCATCACCTCATGGGCCAGGCGGGTCTTGCCCACGCCCGGCTCGCCCGACAGCAGGACTAACTGGGCCGCGCCGTGTTGGGCCTGTGCCCAGCGCCCGCGCAACTGCTCCACCTCGCGCCGCCGGCCGACAAGCTGCCCGCGCACCAGGCGCTGGAGGAGCGCGCCCGGCGTCGCCTCGCCGGCCTCGGTCTCAACTGCCGCGCGGAGCGGGGGGAAGTCGGCGGGCAAGTCGGACACGACAAGCTGAAACAGGGCTTCGGCCTGGGTCAGCCCGCGCAGGCGATAGCGGCCCAGGTCGCGCAAGGTGAGCGCCCCGTCCAGCGTGTCGCCCAGGGCGGCGCGGGCCGCCTCGGATAGGAGGACCTGCCCGCCGTGGCCGGCCGCCATGACACGCTGGACGCGGCTGAGGGCCAGCCCGGCATAGTCACCGTTGACCAGTTCGGCCGGGCCGGTATGGAGGCCCATGCGGACACGCAGGGTGACAGAAGACGGAGGACGGCCGACGGAGGACGGAGAAAACCGAGTTACGTCTGGGCCTTCGTCCTCCGTCCTTCGTCCTCCGTCGGCTGCTAGCGCCCGCTGCGCGGCGAGGGCGGCGGCCAGGGCGGCCGGGGCCGTGGGGAAGGCGGCGCAGACGGCATCGCCGACGGTCTTGAACAGGTAGCCACCCTGGGCCGCAATCGCCCCCTGTAGCACGCGGTCATGCCAGGCCAGGGCGCGCTTCATCGCCTCGGGGGCTTGCTCCCAAAGCTGGGTGCTGCCCTCGATGTCGGTGAACAGGAAGGTGACGACGCCGGTGGGTGGCTCAGACATAACTCGCCTCCTACGCGACCTGGCATAGGAGGCTATTCTACTCCGAGTCTAATCTGGCCGCAACTGGACAGGTCCCGCCTACTTGCCCTTGACCTGCTCCTCCAGGTTGAGGTTCAGGACCTTGGCGGCCTGGCGCACCGGGTCGTAGTCGCTGTCCTTGGCGGGCGCGAGGCCCTGCGTGCCGATGCCCTTCTTGAGGGCGATCTGCCCTTCCTCGGTGGAGGCGACCTTGAGCAGGCCGTCGCGCACCCGCTGCACCATCTCCGGCGGCAGACCCTTGCGCACGGCGACGTTGTCGTTGGGGATGTTGACGCTGGTAGCGATGACGCGCGTCTTCTGCATCACGTCGGGCAAGGTCTTCTCGACGGTGGATCGCGCGCCCTCGTAAGTCGCCGCCGCGTCCACCTGGCCGTTGTAGAGGGCGATGACGGCTTTGTCGTGGCCGCCCGCGAAAATCTGCTGGCTGAAGAAGGTGTCGGGGTCATAGCCCGCGCCGGCGATGAGGGCGCGGGGGTAGAGGTAGCCGGACGCCGAGGCCGGGTCCACCCAGGCGAACTTCTTGCCCTTGAGGTCGGCGATGCTCTTGATGGGGCTGTCGGCCGCCACGAGAATCTCGCTGCGGTAGCTGGTGGCGTTCTGGCTGTTGACCGACACGGCGAGCACATCCACGCCGTACTTCTGGTGGGCGAGGACGTAGGCCAGCGGGCCGAACCAGCCCACGTCTACGCGCCCGGCGCCCATGCTCTCGATGAGCACGGCGTAGCTCGTCGGCGCGTCGAAGGTGTACTTGTAGCCCGTCTCCTTTTCAAGCAGGGTCAGGAAGGGCTGCATGTTCTGCACCATCTGCTGGGTTTCGATGAAGGGGACGATGCCCATCTTGATGGGGTTCTCGGCCGAGCCGAGGGCCGGCTGGGCGGCGGTGCGGCAGCCGGTGAGGAGGAAAAGTGCAAGGATCACGGCCAAGCGTAGTGCTTTCATACTGTACTCCTGGAAGCGTAACTTCCCAATCTCGGATAGTAGACATGATTTACAAGATTGACATGACTAGGCCCTTACGGTGACAGGAGATCTTCGTTCATCATGTTAATCCTGTAAATCATGTCAAGGTTTCTTCGGCGCTTGGAGCGGCCGGCTCGGGCGGCGGCGCGGCGGGGGCCGGGCGGACGTGGGGCGGATGCTGCCACTCGTGGACGACAAGCAGCAGGCCCTCCTTGAGCGTCA
>CAZFUK010000032.1:0-1286 GCA_964522005.1 uncultured Anaerolineales bacterium
GCGTCGGCGTCGCCGGCACCCACGGCAAGACCACGACGACCGGGCTGCTGGCCGTGCTGCTGTCGGACGCGGGGCTGGACCCGACGCTGCTGGTCGGGGGGGAAGTGCGCGACCTGGGGCTGAGCGCGCGGGCCGGGCACGGGCCGCATTTCGTGGTCGAAGCCGACGAGTATGACCACGCCTTCCTCAGCATGCCCTGCCACGTCGCCGTCGTCACCAACATCGAGGCCGACCACCCGGACATCTACCCCACCCTGGACGCGATGCTCGACGCCTTCCGTCAGTTCGTCGGCCAGCTTCCGCAGGACGGCACCCTCGTCGCCAACTGGGACGACCCCCGCGTCCGCGAACTGGTCAAGGGCCTGCGCGGCAAGAAAGGCCCGATTGTGGTGACCTACGGCGTGGCCCACTCCGGCCAGTGGTGGGCGGCCGATGTGGCCCTCAACGCCCAGGGCGGCCACGACTTCACGGTCTGGCGCATGGGCCGCGACCTGGGCCGCTTCAGAATTCAGGCGCCCGGCCTGCACAACGTCTCCAATGCCCTGGGCGCGCTGGCAGCCGCCGAACGCCTGGGGCTGACCATGGACCAGGCGCGCGCGAGCCTGGCTCGCTACCAGGGCGCGGCCCGCCGCTTCGAGGTCAAGGGAACGGCCAACGGCCTCACCCTGGTGGACGACTACGCCCACCACCCCAGCGAAGTACGGGCCACCCTGGCCGCCGCTCGCCAGCGCTTCCCCGGCCGGAGGCTGTGGGCCGTCTTCCAGCCGCACACCTATAGCCGCACGGCGACCCTGTTGGGCGACTTCGCCCGAGCCTTCCGCGACGCCGACCACGTGCTGGTCACGGACATCTTCGCCGCCCGCGAGCAGCCCACGGCGGGCGTCCACAGCCGCGACCTGGTGAGCCGCATGGCCCACCCCGACGCCCGCTATGTCGGCAGCCTGGGCGAGGCCGCCGCCGTGCTGCGCGCCGAAGCCCAGCCGGGCGACGTGGTGCTGACACTCGGCGCGGGCGATGTGTGGCAGGTGCTTGAAAGCGTGAGGCGTGGGGCGTGAACGGAATAGGTCAATGTTACAGCTAGGGATAACGGCGTTGACGAACTACCTCTTGGATGACCTGGGAGCGGCAGCCGGCCGAGCGGCGCTAGGGGGGAGGGTGCGGCGGGGTGAGCCACTCGCCCGTCACACCAGCCTGCGCGTGGGCGGCCCGGCCGACCTGTACGTCAAGGCCGACACGATTGACGATGCCGTGGGCTGGATAAAGCTCGCCCGCGAGCGTGAGTTGCC
>CAZFUK010000032.1:1386-6513 GCA_964522005.1 uncultured Anaerolineales bacterium
ACACGATTGACGATGCCGTGGGCTGGATAAAGCTCGCCCGCGAGCGTGAGTTGCCTCTGCTCATCCTCGGCCACGGCTCGAATGTCCTGGTCAGCGACCGGGGCGTACGCGGCGTGGTGATTGAAATCGCCTGCGCCGCCCACAGCTTGCGCGTCCTCGACCCGGCCCAGACGTTTCCCGCTGCCCACGGCGCGACCATCACCGCCGACGGTGTCGTGACCGCCGAGGCCGGCGTCTCCCTGCCCGCCCTGGCCTACCAACTCGCCAAGCAGGGCTTCGGCGGCTTCGAACAGGCCATCGGCATTCCGGGCGCGGTGGGCGCGTGTGTCGTCAACAATGCGGGCGCGCACGGCTGGAGCATGGAGGACAGCACGCTGAGTGCCCTGGTCCTCGGTCCGCAGGGCGATGTGTATGAACTGCCGGCCGCCGAACTGGCCTTCGAGTACCGGGGCAGCCGCTTCAAGCACCAGCCGCACCAGGAGCGCGAGGTTGTACTGCGCGCTGACCTGGCCGTGCACCGCGCCGACCCGGCCGAGTTGCAGGCGCGCATGGCCGACTACACGGCTCACCGCCGCCGCACCCAGCCGACCGACCCGAGCATCGGGTCCATGTTCAAGAACCCGCCGGGCGACTACGCGGGCCGGCTGATTGACGCCGTCGGTCTTAAAGGCCACCGCGTCGGGCAGGCCGAGATTTCCGCCAAGCACGCCAACTTCTTCGTCAACCTGGGCGGCGCGACGGCGGCCGACGTGGCCGGGCTAATTCAGACCGCCCGCTCCAGCGTGCGCGAGAAGTACGGCATCAGCCTCGAACTGGAGATTGAGCCGCTGGGGGATTGGGGAGAAGAGGATTAAGGATTAGGGTGAGGAGACCGCGCCCTAAACGGCGCGGCGTAGAGCAGCCGTGGCGTTTAGGCCACGGGGTGAACTACCGACTTCCGACTTCCGACTACTAAAGGACTGACCATGACCGACGAGCGCGGGACGGGGCGACAGCGAAAAGCGACAGGGACGCGGGGGACGCGGTCCACTGAGGCGGCGACGCCGTCCCTGGGGGCGCCGACGTCCACCGGGGCCCCAGCCCAGCCCACCAACGCGGGCCGGCGCGTCGTGATGCCGCGCACGACGGCCTACGAGCAGCGCACGAGCGTGCCAAAGATGCGCGTCGGGCCGGGGCGCCAGCGCACGCTGCGCGTCGAGACGAAGCCGATCACGCCGCCGCGCCAGCTTCGCCTGCCGCGCCCGCGGCTGGGCGAACTGACCCCCGCCCGCACGACATCGCTGCTGCTGGCCGCGACGGGTCTGGCGCTGGCCCTGTTCCTCCTGGCCGCCAATGGCTTTTATGTCTACTCCGCTGAGATTCAGGGCAACCGCCTGGTCAGCCAGCAGGATATCTACGGCCGCAGCGGGGTGGACGGTCAGAATGTCTTTATGATCCGTCCCATGGATGCCGAGCGGCGGCTGCGGGATGTCCCCTTCATCAAGAGCGCGCGAGTGAGCCTGAGCCTGCCCGCGCGGGTCAGCATCGAGGTCGAGGAGCGGGCGCCCGTGGCCCTGTGGCAGGTGGCCGGCGCGATGTACGGCGTGGCGGAAGACGGCACGGTCCTGCCGGCCGACGGCGTGCCGCCGGGCGCGCCGCTCGTCCAGGCGGAGGGCAACCCCCTCCCGCTCGGCGCGAAGCTCGACGCCCGGTGGATCGCTCTCGCCCGGCACCTGCGGGACCTGGTTCCCGACGCCAAGGGCCTGGTCTTTTCCACCGAGCGCGGCGTGGGCATCGTCACGCCCCAGGGCTGGCCGGCCTATTTTGGCGCGGAGGACGAGACGACGGCCGCGCGCCTGAGCGTGCTTGCCGCGTTGACGGCGGAACTGAAACAGCAGAAGGTCGAGCCGGAGTTCATAGACCTGCGCTATGCCGCCCGGCCGTACTACCGCCTCAAAAGCTCAAACCGTTAGTCTGTGACCTGTGGCGGGCGACACCTAACACCCTGTTGCTCACTCGTCCCTCGTCACCCGTCACACCGAAGGGGTGGTTTATGGAGAAGACACTGGTTGGACTGGATATTGGCACGACGAAAGTGGTCGTGGTCATCGGCGAGCTAGGGCCGGACGACCGCCTGCGCATTGTCGGCGTCGGCCAGGCGCCGGCGCTGGGCATGAAGAAGGGCATGGTGGTCAACGTCGAGGAGTGCAGCAACGCCATCAAGGCGGCGGTGAGCCAGGCCGAGCGGGTCTCAGGCTACACCATTGAGCACGCCTACGTGGGCGTGACGGGCGAGCACATCCAGTCGCACAACGCGCGCGGCGTGGTCGCCATCACCCACGGCAACCGCCTCATCACCCAGAGCGACATCCAGCGCGCCATCGAGAACGCCCAGGCCAACATCAGCATCGCCCCGACGCGCGAGGTCGTCCACATCATCCCGCGCGGCTACATGCTGGACGGGCAGGAGGGCATCCGCGAGCCGATTGGCATGCAGGCGTTCCGCCTCGAAGCCAACGTCCACCTGGTGACCGGCGCGACCGCCTCGCTGCACAACCTGGTGCGCGCCGTCCAACGCTCCGGCATCCATGCCCATGACCTGGTGCTCCAGCCGCTCGCCTCCGCCGAGGCCGTGCTGACGCCCGCCGAGCGCGAGATGGGCGTGTGCCTGGCCGACATTGGCGGCGGCACCACCGATGTCGCCATCTTCGCTGACGGCGCGGTCGTCCACACCGGCGTCGTCGCCATCGCGGGCCACCAGATGACCAACGACCTGGCCGTCGTTCTCCGCACCCCCTACGACACGGCCGAGACCATCAAATGCAAGTACGGCCACTGCATCCCCGAAGCCGTGGTGGAGGCCGAACCGGTGACCACCAACGGCTTTGGCAACGGGCGGGGCGAGAAGGTCCCGCGCCGCTTCGTGGCCGAAGTCCTCGAAGCTCGTAGCCACGAACTGCTGAGCCTGATCTACGGCCACATCCAGCGCGCGGGCTACGCCGACCTGCTGCCGGCCGGCCTGGTCCTGACCGGCGGCACCGGCCAACTCGAGGGCCTCCGCGACCTGGGCCGTTACCTGCTGTCCATGCCGGTGCGGGTCGGGGAGCCAGAGCGCCTCGACGGTCTGGCCGACGGCGTGGCCGGCCCAGCCTACTCGACCGCCGTAGGCTTGCTGCTGTGGGCCATGCGCTACAGCCAGGTCGAAGACACCAGCCTGGCGGAGCAGCGGCCCGGCCCCGACCTGGTCACCCGCTTCTTCAACTGGGTGCGCCGCGCCTTCCTACCTGGGTAACGCTGAATTATGAGTTAGGAATTGTGAATTAAGAACCCCCGTTCTGAGTTCATAATCCTAATTCATAATTCCTAATTCATAATTCAACTCTAGTCTCGCCACGCGAAAGGAGCCACCTGACCATGCAGACCCGTTCTCAGCGCCGCTCGGCCGAAACCCAACACACGTACTCTGGCAATGGCACTGCCCTCATCCGCGTCATCGGCGTCGGCGGCGGCGGCTCGAATGCCGTCAACCGCATGATCGCCGAGGGCCTCAAGGGCGTAGATTTCCTGACCGTCAACACGGACGCCCAGGCCCTCCAGTTCTCCAAGGCCCCCGTCCGCCTCCAGATCGGCGACAAGCTCACCAAGGGCTTGGGCGCGGGTGGCAAGGCGGAGATCGGCGAGAAGGCCGCCGAGGAAAGCCAGGACGACCTGTACGCCGCCCTCGAAGGCGCGGACATGGTCTTCGTCACCGCCGGCATGGGCGGCGGCACGGGCACGGGCGCGGCCCCGACCATCGCCGCGCTGGCCCGCGAGGCCTGCGCGCTGACCATCGGTGTCGTGACCAAGCCGTTCAGCTTCGAGGGCGCCACCCGCCGCCGCTCGGCCGAGGAGGGCCTGGCCCGGCTCAAGGAGCACGTGGACACCCTCATCGTCGTGCCCAACGACCGCTTGCTCGACATCGCCGACAAGAAGACGACCATCACCGAGGCCTTCCGCCTGGCCGACGACGTGCTGCGCCAGGGCATCCAGGGCATCTCCGAGCTGATCACGGTGCCCGGCCTCATCAACCTCGACTTCGCCGACGTGCGCACCATCATGGCCAACGGCGGCGCGGCCCTGATGGCCGTCGGCAAGGCCAGCGGCGACAACCGCGCCATCCTGGCCGCCGAGCAGGCCATCGCCAGCCCCCTGCTGGACGTGACCATTGACGGCGCGCAGGGCGTGCTGTTCAACGTCACGGGCGGTACTGACCTGATGCTCAGCGAGGTCAACGAGGCCGCCGCCGTCATCCAGCGCATGGCCCACCCCGAAGCTAACATCATCTTCGGCGCGGTGATTGACGAGAACCTCCACGACACGATCCAGATCACCGTGGTGGCGACCGGCTTCGACGCCGTTTCGGCCCGCCAGCCGCTCACCAGCGGCGGCAAGCGCCCCGAGGTCCTGCGCCCGGCCACGCCCGCCCGCCCGCTAGCCGCCACCGGCACCACCGGCCCGGCCAGCAGCGGCAACCTGCGCGAGTTCCCCTCGCGCTTCAACGCCCGCGCCCAGGACGACGACCTGGACGTGCCGACCTTCCTCCGCAACCGCCGCTAGACGTGAACATCAAAAAAGCTCCCCAGACCTTCGCCTGGGGAGCTTTTTTGGTTCGATGGGCTGGTATTATGCTACAGCAAACTCAGTATCCTTACGCATCTCTGGCGAGCGGAACGCAAGGACGATGTGCTCCTTTGGAACACCAGCATCTAGAAGTTCTCTAGCAATACCATACTCGGTCCCGTCACGCTGTATCCAGAACTTGCCATTGATGATGTCCACATGGATCAAACAGCCATGCACTCGTTTGACGCCCTCGCGACCGACCAACATCAGCAGATAGTGGTCGCCATCACGGTCAAAGATGGTTTGAAATTGGATGTCTCCGTGAGCGTAGGGCACCTTCGCGTACTCATGAATGACATGTTCGATGATCTGGCGATAGTTGTCTAAGGTACCCATCGTTCAATCACCTCCCCTTGTGGGTCAAATACGACGAGGCGAACTTGCTAACGGGTCATCGGTGATAGTCCAGCCATCTTTGATAAGGGCCTTCTTGACCTGGTCATGGTAACGATCACGCGCTGGCATAGCTCAGCTTTCACTCCGCTT
>CAZFUK010000032.1:6523-18205 GCA_964522005.1 uncultured Anaerolineales bacterium
TATCACCATCAAGACGCATGGTGATACGGGTCTTGTTTGGGCCATTGGCTTCTCCCGCCTGCTGGTTAGCCTCGCTGGACTCAGGCCGGTCCAGTGTATCCTCGACCACCTGATGCATCACTGGCCCTCCGCATAGCGCTACCAGTCCAAAGACAGTTATACGACCTCTCGAAGCTACTCACACAAGCTATTGTATGCACAAACGGCATACACGTCAACCACCCCCGCCCTCTCACCCGCCCGGCCAGGGCTGCGGCGCGGACAGACCATAGTTGGCCCCCATCATCAGCAAGTCCGGCAGGTCCACCACACCGTTGCCGTTGATGTCCACGCGGCTGTCGCCCGGTGGGGTCTCCAGCCCATAGTCACGCCCGAGCAAGAGCAGGTCCAGCAAGCCAATAGTTCCGTTGTTGTCGGCATCGCCACCCAGGAGAAAGACCGTCGGCAGCGGCAGGGGCGCCTCACCCACCGTGATGGGGCGCTGGGCAGTCAGGTAGCCAGGGTGACTGGCGCGAATCAGGTACGTCCCCTGGGGCAGACTCATACTGAAGGACCCGTCGGCTTCGGTGTAAACAAATTGGCCCGCTGCTTCCACCCGCGCCAGCGAGTCGTCGGCCCGCGCCTGGAGGTCCACCCGCCCCGTCACCGGCGTCAGGCTAAACGACTGCCCCATGGCGATGCAGCGGCTGAACTCGGACGTGTTGCTCAGGCCGTCCGTCGCGGTGGCCGTCACCGCCAGGCCATCCGGCAACACCACGGGCAAGGTCGTGCTAAACGTCGCGTTGCCGCCGGCATTGGTCGTCACAGTGGTCGAGCCGACATACGTCTCGCCCTCGCCAAAGCCCGACGTATCACACGCGGAACTGACAAACAGGTCGAGCGTCAGAGTGGCGTTGGGCCGCCCGTTGAACACCCCGGCGAACGTGGTACCGCCGCCCGCCGCCGTCGCGCCGGTCAGAATAGGAAAGTTCTGGAACGCGTTGAGGCCGACATCCACGTCCTGCGGGTCGTTGGGTGTCACGCCGTCGTCGCCCAGGTCAATACCCAGGGCGCCGTTGGCGTAGATCGAGTTGCGCCGGATGGCGTTGGACGTGCCAGAGCTGCGCAGCACGACGCCCGCCTGGGTATTGTTGACGATGACATTCCCAGCGCCCGCCGCGGTACCGCCGAGCTGGGTGGTGGAGGACTGGAACAGCGACACGCCCGCGCCCCCGTTGCCCTGGCTCCCCCCCGCCAGGTTGCGCCCAATCCAGTTGCCCTGTATCACTGTCCCGGACGAGCGGAGCAGGGCGATACCGTCCTGGGCGTTGCCGGCGACGATGTTCCGCGCCCCGGCCGTCGTGCCGCCGATGGTCACGTTGACGGCGTCCGTCACCTGAATCCCCTGCCCGGCATTGGGCAGGGCCGCGTCGCCCGCCGCGTTGGTCCCAATCAGGTTGCCCTGGACTGTGACCTGGCTGCCGATGATGAGCAGCCCGTGACCTCCGTTGCCCGCCACGACGTTCCGCGCCCCGCCCGCCGTCCCACCGAAGGTGTTATTCCGTCCGCCCTCGTTATAGATGCCCGTCTGGCCGTTGCCGAGGCCAACCGTTCCGGTGGCGTTGACGCCAATCAGGTTGCCCTCGACGCGGTTCTGGGTGGCGTCGAGGGAGACGATGTGGACGCCATGCCCGTCGTTGGCCGCGATGACGTTGCCCGCCCCCGCCGCCGAGCCGCCCACGGTGTTGTTCGAGGTTGCGATGCGCACGCCGTCGCCCTGGTTCCCCAGCCGGTTCAACCCGTTCAGGGTGACGCCGATATAGTTGCCCTGGACCAGGTTACCCGTCGCTAGCCGCTCGACCATCTCGACGCCCGCCACCGCGCCGCCCGCCTCGCCGTTGGCCGAGATGAGGTTGCGCGAGGCTGGCGTCGTGCCGCCGATGCGGTTGGAGGGGGAGTTGCGTATCAGCACACCGCCGCGCCGGTTGCCGAGGTCCAGCGTGCCCGTCACGTCCGAGCCGATGATGTTGCCCTCGACGACGTTGCCGCCGAGCGTATCCAGCACCACGCCATAGCCATCGAAGCGGTTGATGACCAGCCCGACCAGCCGCGACGCCCCCGCCTCGACCAGCAGGCCGTCCGCGTCGGCCCCGGCGGCGGCCCCGTTCAACTCCACCCGCCCACCCGTCTGGCCCGTGGCGTCAATCACCAGCGGGTCGGTGATGCTCGGCAGCGAGCCTAGCCCGGTCTCGCCCACCCGAATGACGGGTGTGCCCTGGCTGAGAATGGCGAACACAATCGTATCGGTGCCGCCCGCGCTGTTCGCCGCCACGATGGCTTCGCGCAGGGTGCAGTGGTTGGCGGTGCAGCCAGTCTCGTCGAGGACGTCACTGGCGCTATTGACGGTAAAGACCTGGCCCGGCTCGGCGGCCGCCGCGCGGCGCAGACCAAAGGCGAGCAGGCACAGGCTACAGAGCAGGGGGAGAACGATGGCACGCGAGGGAGACACGGCGCGCTCCTTCCGGTGATACCTATGTGATAGGCCGTCAGCGAGTCCGGCTAACACATAGAACAGGAAAGAGCGTTGAGTGTTATGGGGCGTAGCCCCGACAGGTCGCGGCTTAGTCCACCCGCACCAACTCGGCGCGCGTCAGATGGAAGGTCGGCGCGGTATCCCGCAGGGCGCGGAAGCGCGCCGTGAAGACGACGCCCTCGCTAGGGGTGGAGCGGCCATCGGCCAGCCGCGTCGCGGCGAAGCGAACCCCTCCGCCGCTCGACGCCGCGCGGGCGATGAAGACCCGCTCCGGGGCGAACCAGTCGCCAGCCTGGGGCACGCCGACGGGCGCGAGGGCCGTGGGGTCAAAGCCGAGGACCGCGTCCACCCCGCCCACCTCCCTGCCCGCCTGGACCCGCACGCGCACCGTAAACTCCTCACCCGCCGCCACCTGGGCCGGCGCTGCTACCGTCAGGCCCGCGCAGCCGGCCGTCTTGCCCCCCGCCCCACACGGCGCGCCGCGCTTGGCGAGATCGGGCGCGGTCCAGGGCCGGTACTCATCCAGGTTGTAGTTCGCGCCCACGATGGTCAGGTCGAAGATGCTGATGCGGCCGTCGGCGTTGATGTCGGCGCGGGCGTCGGCGGGCGGCACGTCCTCATCATAGTGGCCCGCGATAAGCACGAGGTCGAAGATGTCCACTTTCCCCGAGCGGTCGGCGTCGCCGCCGAGCAGCTGCACCGGCGGCACCACCGCTCCCCCGCCGGTCACCGTCACCTGGCGTCGGCTCGCCAGGTAACCCGGATACCCCGCCGTGGCGGTATAGGTGCCGGGCGGCGCGAGGAGGCTGAAGGAGCCGTCGGGCTGCGTCCAGGTCTTGAAGGCGTCGAAGGTCAGGGGGATGCCCGCCGTGTCGCCTCGCCCCTGGAGCAGGACGCGGCCGCTAATTGGCTGCATGTTCAGGCTGCCCTGCACCGCCGTCAAGGCATGGACGCGGCGGAACTTCAGCCCGTTCTTGGAGTCGGTCAGGAGGACCCCGGTCGTCTGCATCACGGCGAGAACCTGGGCCGGGCTGAGCGAGGGGTTGGCCTGCTTCATGAGGGCCGCGACCCCCGCCGCCGTTGGCGCGGCGGCCGACGTGCCGCTATACGTCGCGCTGCCCCCGCCCAGCGCCGCCGACGTAATCCGTGCTCCCGGCGCGACCAGATCAACGCGGGCGCCGCTGTTGGAGAAGCAGGCGATGGTCTGGAGGCTGGTGATGGCGTCGGCGCAGGCGGGCCAGTCGCCGCCGAACAGCGACTGATAGGTGCCGCTGTCCGGCTCGCGGCCCAGGTTGGCGTCATAGGTCGCGCCGACGGCGATTACGCCCGTGTTACAGGCCGGGGCCGTCACCCCGTTGGCGGCGCCCTCGTTACCGCTCGAAGTGAAGATAGTCACGCCGCTGCCCGTTAGCTGGCCGACCGCGTCGGCCAGGGCCGGCTCCTGGGCGTCGCACACGCCCGGGTAGACGGCATACGTCCCCAGGCTAATGTTGACGATGGAGATATCGAGGTCGGCGGCCCGTCCGCGCACCCAGTCCAGGCCGGCCACAATGTCGGAGAGCGCCCCACCCGTCTGCTCGCCCACGACGCGCACCGCCACGATCTTGGCGTCGGGCGCGAACCCTATGGGAGCGTCCACCCCGCGCCCGGTGATGATACCCGCGATATGGGTGCCGTGGCCGTTCTCATCCTGGGCGTTGTCGCCCTCGAAGGTGTCGCCGGGCTTGCACTCCCCCTGGGTAAAACACTTCTGGGCCAGGATGTCGTCGCTCAGGTCCGGGTGCGCCAGGTCCACGCCGGTGTCAATCGTCGCCACGTGGACCCCCCGCCCCGTCAGCCCCAGGCTGTTGTGGACAATGTCCGCGCCCAGGGCGGGCACGCTCTGCCCCAGGTGCAGCCGCACCGGGGCGTCAGGGTAGACGGCGCGCACCAGGGGCTGGGCCTGGAGCCTGCTCAGCCCGTCCCGCGTGACCGTCCCGACCAGGGCCGGCACATAGCTCAAGCGGCGGGTCGGGGTGAAGTCGCCGGGGCCGAGGGCGGCCAGCACGGCGGCCTGCGTCTGAGCGACGGCCTTGGCGCGCTCGTCGGCCGGCGCTTTGAGAGCGGCAGGGTCACGCAGGGAGACGATCACGGCCGCCTGCCCGGCCTGGGCGAGGGTGGCGCTGACGGCGGGGCTGATGACCGGCGCCAGGGCCGGCGCGGCGGTCGCGC
This sequence comes from uncultured Anaerolineales bacterium, assembly GCA_964522005.1. GTDB lineage: Bacteria > Chloroflexota > Anaerolineae > Epilineales > JAHCIE01 > JAHCIE01. Next base: position 11,247 of record CAZFUK010000032.1, read on the forward strand.
CCTGGACCAGGCCGGCCAGGCCGAGGACCAGGAAGAGCAGGGGGACCAGCGAGCGTTTCACGGGGGTTGTCCTATCCAGCTATTTAGGAGTACGACGCCGGAGAGTAGCAAAGGTTACGTTAGAGGAGCATGCCGACGGCGAACAGCGCGGCGTAGACGGCGAGCAGTTGCGCGGTGCCGCCCAGGGCGCGGTTGAGACCCGGCCCGAGGACGGTCAGCACAAGGCGTGTCATCCCCCAGGCTAGCGGCAGGCTCAGCCAGGGCAGCAGGGTCCACACGGACCAGCCGCCCAGCAGCCAGAGGCCGAGGGGCACGGCATAGGCGGCGGCGAGCAGGAGCAGGTATTCGGCGCGGGCGCCCGGCCGGCCGAGCAAGACGGCCAGCGTCCGCTTCCCCACCAGGCGGTCGGTGTCGGCGTCGCGGATATTGTTGACGACGATGATGTTGGTGGTCAGCGCGCCGATGGGGACGGCGGCCCACCAGACGTGGGGCGTGACGGTCAGGGCCTGGACGTAGTAGGTGCCAACGACGGCGACGAGGCCAAAAAAGATGAACACAAACAGGTCGCCCAGGCCGTTGTAGCCCAGCGGGAACGGCCCGGCGGTGTAGGCGATGCCAGCGGCGATGGAGGCGAGGCCGATGGCGATGATGGGCCAGCCGCCGAGCCAGGCCAGGTACAGTCCGGCCAGGGCGGCCAGGCCAAAGACGGCCCACATGCCGCGCTCGACCGCCTGGGGCGCTAACAACCCCGCCGTCGTCACCCGCGTCGGCCCAACGCGCTGCTTATCCGCCCCCTTCTTGAAGTCGTAGACATCGTTCGCCAGGTTGGTGCCGATCTGGATACACACGGCCGCGAACAGGGCGGCCAGGGCAGCCGGGAGGTGCGCCGCGCCGTCGCGGTAGGCCAGCGCCGTCCCGACGATGACAGGCGCTATTGCCGCCGGCAGGGTGCGCGGCCGCGCCGCCAACACCCAGGCTTGCCAGGAACTCATCCGAGCCATCCAGGTCTCTCCGCTACCCATGTTCAGGCGGGAGACCTGACAGGTTTTTAAAACCTGTCAGGTCTTGGTAGAAAGGGATGTATCTCACCAGCCCTCATTATACCACAGGCCGCGTTACGGCGTGGAGCGCCAGGCTTCGAGCCAGGCATACAGGTCGTCCAGCGCTACCACCTCCGAGGCCCGCCCCTGGCGCGGCTTGACCTCAATCGCGTTCTTGGCGAGGGTGCGCGGGCTGACCGTCAGCCGCAGCGGCACGCCAATCAGGTCGGCGTCGGCGAACTTGACCCCCGCGCTCTCCGAGCGGTCGTCCAGGAGGACGCGATAGCCGTGGATGCGCAGGTCAGCGTACAGCCCCTCGGCCATCTCGCGGATGGCCGGGTCCTCGGCCTTGAGGGCGACCAGGTGCAGGTCGGCCGGCGCGACGGCGGCGGGCCAGACGATGCCCAGGTCGTCGTGGTGGGCCTCGACAATGGCCGCGACGAGCCGGTCCAGCCCGATGCCGTAGCTGCCCATAGCCACGGGCAGCGCCTGCCCCTCGCTGTTGAGATAGGTCGCGCCCATCGCCTCGGAGTAGCGCGTGCCGAGCTTGAAGATATGCCCCAACTCGATGCCACGCCGCAGGTGGAGCGTGCCCTGGCAGCGTGGGCAGGTGTCACCCTCACGCACGGCGACAATGTTGGTCACGATGTCGGCGGTGAAGTCGCGGCCATAGTTGGCGTTGCGGTAGTGCAGGTCGGGCTGGTTCGCGCCCGCGACGAGGTTGGGCGTGGCGGGAATCGTGTCGTCAGCGACCACGGTCAGGCTCGCGTCGCCGGGTTCCGGCGCGGAGCGATCCAGCCCGATGGCCGAGGCATAGCCCGCTACCGCGCCCACCTGCGCCATCTCGCGGGGCGTGGCGGGCCGTAGGGCGCGCACGCCCACCGCCTCGCACAGCCGGCGTTCGTCCACCTCCAGGTCGCCCCGTAGCAGCGCCACTACCAGGCGCGGCGCGGCGTCCTGCGCCCCGGCCTCCTCGACGGTGTACCACACCGACTTGGCGATGCGCTCGGGCGGCGTGTCCAGCATCAGCGCCAGGTCCGCGATGGTCTCCGCGCCGGGCGTGTCCACCGGCGTCAGGGGCAGCGGGTCCTCGGCCTCGACCCGCCCCTTGTCGGCCACCGCGACCTCCAGGTTGGCCGCGTAGCCGCAGTCGGCGCACTCGACAAACTGGTCCTCGCCCAGCGGGTGGGGCAGGGTAAACTCGACCGAGTCGGAGCCGCCCATCATGCCCGACAGCGCCTCGATGATGACCGGCTGCAAGCCCACGCCCCGAAAGATATTGATATACGCCTGGCGGATGAAGCCAAAGAAGTGGTCCAGGTCGGCGGCGTCGGCGTGGAACGAGTAGCCGTCCTTCATCAGGAACTCGCGCATGCGGATGAGGCCGCCGCGCGGGCGCGGCTCGTCGCGCATCTTGGTCATGATATGGTAGACCACGGCCGGCAGGTTGCGGTAGGACTGAATCACGAAGCCCGCCAGGTCGGTGACCGTCTCCTCGTGGGTCATCGCCAGGACCAGGTCCCGCTCGGCGCGGTCGCGGAAGCGCACCAGTTCATCCCCGACCTCGTACCAGCGGCCCGACCGCTGCCACAGTTCGGCGGGCGTGACGAACGGCATGTGGATTTCCTGGCCGCCGACCGTCTCCATCTCGTGGCGCAGAATCGCCTCGACCCGGCGGATCACCTGCCAGCCCAGCGGCAGGTAGGCGTAGAGGCCCGAGGCCAGCGGGCGGACCATGCCCGCGCGGACGAGGAGCGCGTGGCTCGCCAGGTCGGCGTCGGCGGGGGCGTCGCGCAGGGTGCGGCTGAACAGGTTCGATAATCGCATGGCGCCTCCAATAAAAAGGGCCACCAGGGACAGGCTGGTGGCTCCTCGCGGGTGCGGCAGGGGGGCGGTTCCTGGGCAGGTCTAACCGCCGCGCACGGCGCGAGGCCGACGCGGGCACGGGACGGGGGCCAGGAACACGAATCGCATGGCGGGATTATACACACGGCCTGGGAAGTTTGTCAACTCAAATACGGCCATTTGCCAGAGCCATCGTCGTGACGTCTACCGTTAGGCCGCCGCAGCTTGAGCTAGCAAGCCCGGTCCACCCGTAGCGGCGCACAGACGCCGGCTTCGACCAGGCGGTGGACGCCCGCGCGTAGCTCTTCAGTCGTGTAGAACCAGTCCAGTTCGCAGGTGCGGACGGTGTGCTGGGTCAGGTAGGGGACGAGTTCAGCGAAGGCAATGTCGCCGAGACCGGGCAGGAGGTGGTCGCGCAGGCCCAGGCAGTCGTGCAGGTGGAGGCCGAGCAGGCGGTCGCCGTGGCGCTGAAGCCACTCGGCCTGGCTCGCCCGCCCGAGCCGCGCCGTCACCGCCACGTGGCCCGTGTCCAGCCACAGCCCCGCCACGCTCGGCGGCAGTTCGGCCAGCAGCAGGCCCAGGTCGTCCAGGTCGGGAATCTCGCGGGCAAACTCCCGCGTCTCCAGCCCCAGCCGCACGCCGCGCTCGCTCGCGTAGGCGGCCAACTCGCGCAGGCTTGCCAGACTCGCTTCGAGGTACGGACCTTTGGCCTGGGCGCGCGCCGTCTCGAAGCGGCGGCGGGCCTCTGCATACTCCGGCGTCCCCCCCTGCCGCGCCAGCGTCCGGCTGCGCAGCTCATCCTCCCAGTACTCCAGTTCCGGAATATCCCCCACATGCAATACCACATAGCCCGCGCCGTAGCGGACGGCGGTGTCAACACTGGTGCGGGCGGCGCCCAGCGCGACCCGCCGCTGGGCCGGGTCGGGGTCGGACAGGTAGGGGACGCGGTGGGGCGGCAGCGGGCAGGGGTGGTGGACGGCGGCCACGTCCCAGCGGCCCGGCGCGAAGCCCGCGAACCACTCAGCGGGCAGGATGTGGCTCAACTCCAGCCGCTCGAACCCGATGTCCCAGGCGGCGCGGGCGAAGTCTACCACGCGGGTGGTGCGCGTCTGGAGCCACATGGTCGAGAGGGCGGGGGCGGTTGTCACTGGTTCCTCAAGGGGTTTCGTCGGTCTAGACCTGACAGGTTTTGAAAACCTGTCAGGTCTGCTGTTACTGTCAGGTCTCTTGGTTAGCGCAGCACGCCGACGGCGAAGAGGGCCAGCACCAGCGCGCCCAACGCGATGCGGTAGACGGCGAAGGGGCGGAAGGTGTGGGTGGTGATGTAGCGCAGGAACATCTGAATCACGACCAGCGCCGTGATGAACGCCGCGACCAGCCCGACGAGCAGGACCAGCCAGTCGGAGCCGCCTAGCCCCGACGCGCTCTTGGTGAGGTCGTAGAGGGTGGCGACCAGCATGGTGGGGATGGACAGGAAGAACGAGAACTCCACCGCCGTGCGGCGGTCCATGCCCAGCCCCAGGCCGCCCAGGATGGACGCGGCTGAGCGCGACACGCCGGGCACCAGGGCGAGGGCTTGCGCCACACCCACGCCCAGCCCCGTCAGCGGCGACACCGCTTCCAGCCCCTTGACGCGGGCCGCTACTCGCTCGCGGTCCAGCAGCAGAATCGCCACCCCGCCCAGGATGAGGGCAAGGGCGACAGGCACGGGCTTGTAGAGCAGGGTCTTGATGCGGCTGTGGAACAGGAGGCCCAGCAGACCGGCCGGCACGAAGGCCAGGGCCAGGGCGACGGCCAGGCGCTGCGCGCTGCGGTCCGAGGGCAGGCGGCGCAGCAAGTCGAGCAGCCGCGCCCGGTAGAACCAGATCACGGCCAGAATCGCGCCCAACTGGATAAAGATGTCAAAGGTCTCGGCCAGGCCGGGCCGCAGGGTGAGCCACTGGTTGAAGAGAATCAGGTGGCCGGTCGAGGAGATGGGCAGGAACTCGGTTACGCCCTCGACAATGCCGAGGAGCAGGGCGTTGAGGATGTCCACACGAACTCCTATTCAAGCGGGGCAATGGTCAGGCTCGCCAGCGCCCGCGCGTGGCTGGCGTGGTAGAGCGCAGGCCACGTGGGATGAGCCGTCGCGTCAGGGGTAAAATCGGCCACCTGAAAGCCTAGCGGCGCGAGCGGTTCAGAGTAGATTATCATCAACTCGTTGCGTCGGGCCTCATCGGGCAGATGGGCATAGCGATGCGCCAGATGCCCGCCCGTGCGTTGATAGCCATGCTGACGCAAGACGCGGTAGACCATCGCCCCGTCTGAGTCGGGGCGTTCCTGGACGGCCGCCTCCACGTCCATCACACCGGCGTGGTGGACAAACGAGAACGGCCCAAGCATGACCGTATCACCCGTGTAGTTGTAGACCTTGTCGTTGTCGGGCAGGAAGCCTTCGAACTGCACCCAGACCAGTCGCTGGACCAGGCCGGCCGCGTCAGCCATCACAAAGAGATGCTGTTCGACATGCGCGATGCCATACAGGATGAACTGGACCGGTCCGACATAGGTATACGTCGGGTCCACCTGGATGCGCGCGGGCGGCAGGGTGGGCGAGAGGATACAGTTGGCGACCACCTGGCGGAGTGAGGCGGGCGGCATGGGCTAAGTTCTCTCGTAGGGGTCGTACAGACGCCGGTGTTCTTGCAGGGCATAGCGATCGGTCATGCCGGCGATATAGTCGCAGATCACCCGGTAGCCCTTGAGGTTGATGACCCCACCTTCCAGCACTTCCGGATTGACGCACACCAGTCGCGCCCGCGTCGTTTCGGGCAACTGGCGGTAGTCCTCCTCAAAGGCCACAAACAGGTCTTCGAGGACGCGCTCCGCCTTGCGGAACATACGCACAACGCGCGGCGAGCGGTACATGCACTCGTACAGGAAGTTCTTGAGCTGGCGAATCTTGGCGAGCATGGCGGGCGAGGGCTTGACGACGATGTGCGGCAGGCGGCGAACGTCGTCGGCGCTCTGGGGGTTGGCCTCTTCCAGACGCTGGGCGGTCGCCTCAATGAGGTCGGTCACCACCAGGTCAAACAGGCGGCGAATCATCCTGTGGCGGTTTAGCTCGTTGAACTGGCCGTCCACCACCGCCAGCATCTCCTGCCACAGCTCAATGTCCTTAAACTCCACCTGGTCTGGGTGCAACAATTCAGACCGCAGTCCGTCATCCAGGTCGTGGACACTGTAGGCCAGCTCGTCGGCGTAGTTGACCAGTTGACCCTCGGCGGAGGAGCGCCACTCCGGCAGGTAGGGTCGGATGAACTCCTCGGGCACGTCGTCGTACTCAGTCAGGTGCTTGACGATGCCCTCGCGGAACTCCCAGGTCAGGTTGAGGCCATTGAAGTCCTTCCAGCGCTTCTCTAACTGGGTCACGACACGCAGCGACTGGACGTTGTGGTTGAAGCCTTTGCCGGTCCAGGCGGGGTCGTTCGGGTCCTTGCCCATGCGCATCAGCATCAACCGGTCCAGCGTCACCTCGCCACTGTGGCCGAACGGCGAGTGGCCCAGGTCGTGGGCCAGGGTGATCCCCTCGGCCAACTCCTCGTTGAGCCGCAGCGCGCGGGCGACGGTCCGCGCCATTTGCGCCGCCTCGGTGGTGTGGGTGAGTCGGGTGCGGTAGTAGTCGCCCTCGTAGTTGACAAAGACCTGCGTCTTGTACTGCAAGCGACGGAAGGCCGTGGTGTGGATGATGCGGTCGCGGTCGCGCTGGAACTCGGTGCGGTACGGGTGCGGCTCGGTGGGGTAGAGCCGACCCCGCGAGTTAGCCGCCTTCTCGGCGTAGGGCGCGAGCCACACCCGCTCGTGGTCCTCTAGCTCCTGGCGCGTGCGCATGGTCGAGTACGTTGGCACGGGAACCTCCCTGCGTATGCTGTCCCTGCTTCCCTCTTGGCCGTCAAGTGTAGCACGAAGCGAGCCAGAGGGGCAAGCGGACACGCGGGGCGGCGGGGTTCTTCCAGAGTCGTGGACCACCCGAACCCCCACCCCCCGCCCCCCCCCCACAAAGGGAAGAGGAGGGGGGCGGGGCGCCAAGGGCCG
>CAZFUK010000033.1:0-18164 GCA_964522005.1 uncultured Anaerolineales bacterium
TCTCAGGCTTCCATTCGGTAGCCAGGGGCTTCTAGCCCCTGGCGGGTACTGTGAATAGTTTAGCGCACGCCGGTCGGTAAGTCAAACAGGTGTTCGCTTTTGCGGAAGCAAAAGCCTGTTTACCGCCGAGGGCACAAAGGGCGCAGAGGAATAATAGGATTGTTCTCTGCGCCCTCTGCGCCCTTCGCGGTGAACTCAGCGGCTAGGCGGTGGCCGAGAGTTGGGCCAGGCGGTCCGTGAGTACCTGGGCCGAGTGGCGGAAGCGTTCGACCTCGTCGGGGCTGAGCGCCAGTTGCAACACCTCCTCGATCCCGTCGGCGCCCACAATGGTGGGCAGGCTGATGCAGATGTCCGACACACCGTACAGCCCGGTCATCAGACTGGACACCGTCAAGACGGTGTGCTGGTCGCGCAGGATGGCCTCGACAATGGTGAGCAGGCCCAGCCCGATGGCGTAGTACGTCGCGCCCTTGCGCTCGATGATGGTGTAGGCGGCGTCGCGGGTCTGCTCGAAGATGCGCTGGAGGGCGGCTTCGTCGTAGCCCTTGCCGGCGGCCGAGCGAAAGTCGCGCAGGCGGACGCCGGCGATGTTCGCCAGGCTCCAGACGGGCAACTCGGAGTCGCCGTGCTCGCCGATGATGTAGGCGTGGACGCTGCGCGAGTCGATGGCGTAGTGCTCGCTGAGCAGGTAGCGGAAGCGGGCCGTGTCCAGGATGGTGCCAGAGCCGAGGACACGGTGGGGGGAGAGGCCGCTCAACTGGACCGCCAGGTGGGTCATGATGTCCACCGGGTTGGTGGCGACCAGGATGATGCCGTCGGGGTTGTGCTGGGCGACCTGGGGAATGATGTCGCGGAAGATGGCCGCGTTGCGCTCCAGGAGTTGGAGGCGCGTCTCGCCTGGCCGTTGCGCCGCGCCCGCCGTCACCACCGTGACCGCCGCGCCGGCCAGTTCGGCGTAGTCGCCCGCCGTGATGCGCATGGGCCGCACAAAGGGCAGGCCGTGGTTGAGGTCCATCGCTTCGGCCTCGGCCCGCCCGCGATTGGCGTCCACCATGACCAACTCGTTGGCAAGGCCGCGCTGCATCAAGGCATACGCGAACGACGCGCCGACCATCCCCGTCCCAATGAGTCCTACTTTATTTTGCGCCTCTGGCATGTCTATTTCCCTCCGTGCCCCTGCTTTGAGCGAGGTGAGGGGGCCGTGTCGCCCCCAATAAAAAGGTCGCCAGGGTAATTATGGCGACCTACAAGGGAAGCGTCAACTGAGGCCGTTACGGGCCTGGGTCATTGCAAAGTAGTACCCGCCCTCAACCTAACCCCCCCACCCCCTTCCCTGCGAAGGAAGGGGGAGTTGTAGGGAGAGAGTCGCGGCGCCCGCGTCCCCCCTCCCGTCCAAGGGGAGGGGATGGGGGAGGGGTACGTCACTGCATCCCACCACCTTGAGGGCAATCTGGTTACGGGCTACGGTTAATGGCGGGCAGGTAGAGCCGATAGGGCCGGTCGCCAATGCGCAGCGAGGCCGAACCGCTGGCATTCCCCGCCCGCGCCGTGATCTGGACGCTGCCGGGGCTGGCCGGGGTGATCAGCGTGGCGAAGGCCTGAGCCTGGCCGTTGGTCACCGTCTGGAAGACGGCGTCGCCGCCGACAAACGACCCCCGCTCGGTCTCGAAGGTCACCGCCGTGCCGGCCGGTAGAGGGTGGCCGCCCCGGTCCTGGACCGTAGCCGTCACCGCCACCGTCGTCGTTACGTCGCCGGTCCCGTGGATCTGAGTGGTTGAGAGGGCGACGGTGACGAGGTAGGGCGGGCCGATGACAAACTCGACGTTGCGCGTGACGCGCGGCCGACCGGCCTGAATCATCATCTGCGTCGCGCCGAGGGTCGTGCCCGCCGTCAGGGTCGTCGTGACGATGCCGCGCTGGGTCTCTACCTGAGGCGCGCTGAAGCGGCCGAGGGGGGAGGCCAGGGTGAACGAGACGGGCCAGCCGCTCTCCACCAGGTTGCCATACGGGTCGAGCACGCGCGCCGTGACGGTCATCGAGTCGAGGCCGTCGGCGACCAACTGGGCGGGCGTGCGGCTCGTCTGGGGACGGCGGAGGGTTGGGACGCCGGCCTCGATGCGGATGTTGACGACGCGGGTGAGGCCGGCCGCCGTGATGGTCAAGCGCGCCGTACCAGCCTGGGTGCCCGCGCGGAGCGTGGTGGCGAACAGGCCGCTGGACAGCGTCCCCTGGTTGGGCGAAACCGAGGCGCCCAGGTCAATACTCAGGCTGACCGCGCCGCTAACCGGGTTGCTATAAACGTCACGGGCGGCGATGACCAGCCCCTGTTGAGGGTTGCGGTCCACGCTCAGGACGGGTTGCCCTGGCACCAGGGTAATCGAGGCGACCGGGCCGGGCAGGTACTCGACCGTCGCGGAGGCCGGGATGTCGCCCGCCTGGGCCTGGAGTTGAACCGTTCCCAGGCGGCGCGGCGAGGTGAGGATGGCTGTGCCGACGCCGTTGACGGTCTGGATGACCTCCGGTTGGAGCGTGCCCAGGGCGGGCGTCAGGCTCAGGCTGACCGGCCCGCTGATGCCGTTGCCGAAGCGGTCGCGCAGTTCAACCCGCACCGTGCCGGTGTGGACGCCACTGGCGACCAGCGTCGGGGGGGCGGTCAACTGGAGCGTGGCCGGGTCGGCGGGCGTCACGCGGAAGCCCACCCCCTGGGACAGGCCCTCGACGCGCAGGGTGACCGTTCCCTGGCAGGGGCGCGTGCCGGGGGTCAGGGTCGCCGACGCGAGACCCTGCTGGGTGTAGGCGAAGGCAGGCTGGAGCGTGGCGTCCGGGCAGCCCGTCAGCGCCAGGCTGAGCGGGGTATTGTTGGCGACGGGGTTGCCGAACTGGTCGGCGATGTAGAGGGTCACCTCGACGGGGCTGCCGCCCGCCTGAACCTCGGTCTGACTGAGGGCCAGACTAAGGCGCGCCGGGGCGCCGGGCAGGATGGTCACGGGGCGGAAGCCGCAGGCGCGGCCTGTGCAGGCCTGGACGCGAGCGGGCGCTTCGTCGGTGCGCGTGCCGGCGAGGAAGGTTTGCTGGACGCGGCCCCCGACCGTGCGCGCCGTCGCCGTGGTCTGGAGGCGGCCGTTGACGTCGAAGCCGCCTAGGTTGGTGGTGAGGGTCACGACGGTGCCGTCGGCGACCGGGTTGCCGTAGCGGTCGGTAAAGGCGGCGATGAGCGGCGTCTCGCCGCCCACGGCCAGCGTGCCCGACATGCTGATGGTGCCGGTAAAGGGCGTGTTGGGCACGACGCGCACCAGCCGCGTGTCGGAGTAGGTTTGACCGCCGACGCGAATCAGGGTCGTGAGGTTGACCTGCCCCAGGCGCGTGCCGGCGGTGACACTCGTCAGGACCTCGCCCGCCGCGTTGGTCGCGCCGCGCGCCGCGCCCAGCGTCACCACGGGCGGGTTGGACGGCGGCGTGACCGAGAACTCGACCGGGTAGTTGGAGACGGTGTTGCCGTTGGGGTCGCGCACCACGGCTAGCGCTGTGGCGCGTTCGCCGGCCAGGATGTCCAGGGCGTCGTCGGCCTGGGCGATCTGGGAGGGGCGGTCGGGAATCACGCGCAGCGCGCCGGTCGCGACGTTATCGGCCAGGTAGGCCTCGCCGTTGGCCGAGAAGACCTGGAGCGAGTAGGGCAGCGTCGTGTTGGCGGGTATCTGGGCGGGAACCTGGACGCGGAGCGCGACGTTGGCCGTGGTGTTGGGGCCGTACTCGCCCTGGAGGCGCCAGACCAGGGTGTTGCCCTGCTGCGTGCTGGTGGGCGGGCTGGCCGGGGCGAGAATCTGGACCTGGGAGGGCAGCGTCAGGGTCAGGGTGGGGTTAGCCGCGATGGCCGAGACGACGCCGCGCGCCACGCCGGAGTTGAAGGCGCCGACGGTGAAGGTGATGGGGTCGCCGGGCACGACGGCGTAGGCATTGGGCAGGGCGACGAGGTTCGGCCCGTGGAGGTTGCTCTCGGTCGTGCCGCGATTGTCGGCTGGCTCGGCGTCGTAGACCGGGCTGTCCACCGCCCAGCCCAACTGGAGGGCGTTGACGCCGGGCCGCGCGGTGGGCGCGACATCCAGGCGCAGGCGGAGATAGTGATTGGCCTCGACACTACCCAGCGACGGGCCATTGTATTGCCAGACGCAGACGGCGGCGCAAGTCTCCGTGGGCTGGCCCGTGGTCGCGTCCAGCATGCTGATATAGCGGGTCGTGTCACTGGGGTTCGAGGCGTACTCACCCCAGGCGTTGAGGCTGGTACTGACCGGCAGCGTCACCGTGATGCGCGCCTGGGTGACCACGGCACGGCCGGCGTTCGCCAGCAGAATGTAGTAGGGAATCTGCTGGCCCGGCTCGGGTATCGCGCCGGCGAGGATGTCATCCGGCGGGCGAATGACCAGCGAGAGGTTGGCGCTGAGGACCTGGATGTCGAGCAGGTCCATGTTCGAGGCGTTGGGCGTGCGTTCGACGCTGCTCGTGCGGATGTCGGCGTCGGCCGAGACGCGGTCGTTGGTGAACCAGCGCTGGGCTGGGTCCAGGCGGGCGCGCACCTGAATCTGCCCACTCTGGCCCGCGCCGAGCGTGCCGACCGACCACTGCCAGCCGCCGCCCGTCGGGCCGGGGCTTTGGGTCGTCGTGACGCCGGGCGGCAGGACGACATTGATGTTGGACAGGCGACCCGGCGGCGTGAACTCGACCTGCACGTTGCGCGCCGCCGCCTGGCCGACGTTGGCACACGTCACGGTGAAGGTGACGAACTGGCCCGGCGTCAACGAGCCGGACACCGGGTTGACGGCGGGAATCGTGCCCAGCGTGACGCGCACATCGGGGGTGAGCAGGGGGATGGTGACGCGGCCGCTGGCAAGGTCGGCCTGGCTGGCGACGAGGACGATGCCCTCCGGCGAGTAGCGGTTGGGGGCGGTGAGGGTGGCGCGGGCCACGCCGTTGACCAGCAGCGGCGCGGCGGGTGACAGGGTGCCTGTGATGGCGCTGCTAAAGCTGAAGATGACATTACCGCCCCGGCTGGTGACGGTGTTGCCGTTCTGGTCCACCGCGCGCACCGTCACCTCGGTCGTCCCACCGTCCACGCCGACCCCGGCGGGCGACGCCGTGACCTCCAGCCGCACGGGCGGACCGGCGGCGACGTTGACGTTCGCCTGGTCGGCCACGCCGCCGCTCTCCGCCCGCACCACAACCAGCCCCGCCTGGGGCGTCTGGAGGGTGGTCGAGGCCACGCCGGTCGCCGTGGTCAGGGTCGAGGTGGGCGTCACGCTGGCCGAGCCGCTGACGACGCGGAAGTGGACCGGGTGGCCGGCCTGGACCGTGTTCGAGAACGTGTCGCGCAGAGTCGCCAGCAGGGCCACGGGCGCGCCCGCCACCGGCGGGCTGTACAGGTCCAGGCTCATGCGCGCCGGGCCGAGGGGCAGGAACCGCACGGTGTAGGTGGCCGGCCGGCCGGCGCCGCTGGCCGTGAGGTAGGCCTCGCCGCTCGTCTGCGAGGTTAGGGTGGTCACGGCGCGGCCGTTGGCCGTCAGGCCGCTGGCCGTGCTGAGTTGGCCGACGCCCGCCAGGCTGAACTGTACCGGCGTGGGCGCGGCGGCGTTGCCATAGGTATCGCTCACCCAGGCCGTCAGCGTCACGGCTTGCCCTACCACGGCGCTCGTGGAACCGCTCAGCCGCGTCTGGGCCGGGTCGGTCAACCTGGACCAGCCCCTGACCATCGCGCCGGGCGACCCGGCGGTGGCAGTCACCAGCAAGGCGCCACTCCGAGTGGTCCGCAGCGTGGCGGTCGCCGTGCCGCTCAGCGTGCGGCCGGTGGATGTCAGGCTGGCCGAGGCGGGCGCGTTGAAGCTGACAGGGGTATCGTCGGGCACCGGTTGGCCCTCGGCGTCCTGGAAGGCGGCCGTCAGGGTGATGGGCTGGCCGACGACGAGCGCGCCCTGGCTGGTCAGGGTTCCAGTGGCAGCGGTGGGGGCGTAGACCAGGGTGTTCCAGGTCGCGGCGTTGTTGGCGGGGTCCACATCGCCTGCCGCCGTCACGCCCGCCAGGCTGCTCTGGGGCAGGCCGAGGGGCGCGTCTGGGGCCACGAGGGCGGTCACGCTCAGGGCGAGGCTGACGCCAGGCCCCAGGTCGGGCAGGCCCCAGGTCACGCGGCGGTTGGCGCTATCCCATGTCCCGCCGGGCGAGGCGGCCTGGAACACCAGGTGGCTGGACAGGCTATTAGTGACCACGACGCCCGTCGCCGTCAGGTTGCCCGTGTTGGTCAGCGCCAGGTGATAGCTGACGGGCGCGCCTCGGCGGGCCTGGGTCGGGCCGCTCTGACCCAGCCGAACATCGGCCCCGACGACGGTCACGGCCGGCGCGAGCGCCGTGTTGTTGCCCGGCTCGCTGTCCGCCGTCGCCGCGCCGATGCTGGCCGCGTTCAACACTTGGCTACCCAACGTCATCCTGGGGGGCACGCGGACGACGACGAGCAGGCTGTCCGTCGCATCGGTGAGCAGGGCGGGCAGGGTCCAGACGGGCGGCGCGGTGGACACGCGGCTTAGGCCGGCCGCGCTCGCCGTGTCGGTGACCCAGACCAGGCCGGCGGGGAGGGTGTCGGTCAGCCGCACCCCTTCCGTGGGACCGCCGACGCTCTGGTAGCCCAGGGTGTAGGTCAACAGCCCGCCCGGCGCGACTTGTGTCTCACCGACGGTCTTGGTGACCCTCAGATCGGCGGCGGCGGTACGCTCGGACGTGGGGGCGGCATGGAGGCTGGCGGCCTGGGTCAACGTGAGCAGCGCCAGCGCCCACAGGGCGGGGGCCAGCAGGCTGACCCCCAGCAGGCGGAGGGCGAGGCGCGACCGCGAGCGGCGCGGTGAGTTGGACATATCGTCTATCCCCGTCAGAAATATTCCACCTTATACGACGTCTGACCCCGTATCCCGGTTACGACACGAGACGTTGTAACTCATTTATCGCTGAGGGCGAACCGCGCCACCAGCCCGGCGTGGTCCGAGGGGCTGTCGTGGACGGTGTGGGCGGCCAGGGCGGTGAACTGGGATGAGTGGAACACGTAGTCAAGGCGGACGAGGCGGGCGGGCGCCCGCAGCCCCAGCCAGTCGAAGGGGGTGGCCGGGAAGGTATGCCCCAGCCCAAAGCCGACCTCGCGCCAGCTATCACGATATCGCTCGGCCAGCCGGCGGTAGGCGGTCGTGGTGTCGGTGGTGTTCAGGTCGCCCGCCAGCAGCACCGGGCGGGTCTCGGCCGCCAGGTAGTCCAGCGTCTCGCGCACCTGGGTCTCGCGCTGGCAGAAGGTGGTCGTGACGAGGGCTGGCACCTCGCGCCAACTCGCCGCGCCGTTGGTGGCGACCGGGTGCAGGTTCACCAGGACGACGTCGCGCCCCTCGACCTCGGCCAGGGCCACCAGCGTCGGGCGGTCGGCCACTGCCCCGTGCAGGACGGCCAGCCGCTGGAGCGGGTAGCGGCTGAAGACCGCATAGCTGAAGCCGCCCGTCCACGCCGTGACGTGGTGGGGATAGCGCGGGGCGAGGCGCTGCTCCAGCAAGGCCAGGGTGTCCGGTTGGAGTTCCTGGAGGAACAGGATGTCGGCGTCGGGGGCCGTCAGGCTGGTGACCAGGTCGGCCGCCGTGCCGCCCGCGTAGGGGAACGGGGTATTCTGGGTGTAGACCGTCAGGCTGACGCCGGCGGCCAGGCTAGGGCGGGGGCGCGGCAGAAACAGTTCGCCGTAGAGCAGACCGGCCAGCGCCGAGGCCAGGCCGACGGCGATCCAGGCGACACGGCGTCGGCTGCGCCAGGCCAGCAGGGCGGCCAGGGGCAGCGGCGCGAACAGGTAGACGGCGAAGGTGTTGACCAGCGCGAACCACCAGGGGTGGTCCCCGACGCGCTGGCCGACCAGCCACCAGGCGTAGAGCGCCAGGGTGTAGCCGACCACGACGGTGGCGGCGAGCGCTGAGGGGCGGGAGGCGCGGCGGGGCATTAGGGCCGCTCCGTCGGGTACGGGTAGCGATACGGCTTGGGCATTTGGTCCTCAAGTCAGGGCAGGCACACGCGGCGACGCAAAGTATAGCCAGGGCGGCTGAATAGGTGAAAAAGGGAGCGGCGGGCGGCGAGATGGTATAGTTTTTGCTTCTGGCGTTGTGGGCTGGACACCGACCGGGGCCGCTGTTCAGGTCGGCTTGTCCTTCACACAAGCGACGGCGCTCGGGCCGTCGTTTTCGCCGTCTAATAAGGAGCCTCCGCATGCCTGACTCAACGCCGCCGCGTAACCCAAGCGACTCCGGCCAGACGACCTCCGTCTGGATGGACACCGCCGCCCTGCCCGCCCACCCGCCGCTCACCGAAGACAAGGGCGTTGACGTGTGCGTCGTTGGCGCGGGCATCGCGGGCCTGACGACCGCCTATCTGCTGGCCCGCCAGGGGAAATCCGTCGTCGTCCTGGACCACGGCGACGTGGGCAGTGGGGAGACCGGCCGCACCACGGCCCACCTGTCCAACGTCATTGACGACCGCTACACCGAGATGGAGAAGCTGCACGGCGAGCGCGGCGCGCGGCTGGCGGCGGAGAGCCACTCGGCGGCGATTGACGCCATCGAGGCCATTGTGGCCGACGAGGACATCGCCTGCGACTTCCAGCGCGTGGACGGCTACCTGTTCATCCCGCCTGAGGAGGAGCCGGCGCTGCTGATTCGGGAGAAGCAGGCGGCGCAGCGGGCCGGGCTGACGGGCATTGTCCTGGTGGAGAAGGCGCCCATCCGTAGCTTTGACACGGGCCCGTGTCTGCGCTTCCCCGACCAGGGCCAGTTCCACCCGCTCAAGTATCTCCAGGGCCTGGCGCGGGCCATCGAGCGGCATGGCGGCCAGGTCTTCGGCGGTACGCATGTGACCGAGGTCAAGGATGGGCAGCCGGCGCGGGTGACGACGGAGGACGGCCACGTCGTGGTCGCCACCGATGTCGTCGTCGCCACCAACAGCCCCATCCACGACCGCGTCATCACCCACGCCAAGCAGGCCCCCTACCGCACCTATGTCATCGGCCTCCACATCCCGGCCGGCTCGGTGTCCCACGCGCTCTACTGGGACACCCTTGACCCGTACCACTACGTTCGCGTGCAGACCCTCCATGATAATGAGACGGATGACGAGACGGCTGAAGTCTTGATTGTGGGTGGGGAGGACCACAAGCCCGGTCAGACCGACGACCCCGCCGAGCGGTGGGACCGGCTCGAAGCGTGGGCGCGCGAGCGGTTCACGATGGCCCAGGACGTGGTGTATCGCTGGTCAGGCCAGGTGATGGAGACGGTGGACGGGCTGGCCTTCATCGGCCGCACGCCGCCCGACGGCGCGCATACCTACCTCGCCACCGGTGACTCGGGCATGGGCATGACCCACGGCACCATTGCCGGCCTCATCCTGTCCGACCTGATTCTGCGCGGCATGCACCCCTGGGCGACCCTCTATGACCCCATGCGCGTCAGCCTGCGCGCCCTGCCGGAGATGCTGCGGGAGGACCTGGGCTTCGCCAAGGAGTACGTCAACCTGGTCACGCCCGGTGAAGTGTCCTCGGCCGACGAGATTGAGCCGGGTCAGGGCGCGGTCATGCGGCGCGGGCTGGCGAAAGTGGCGGTCTACCGCGCCGAAGACGGCACGCTCCACGAGCGGTCCGCCTTCTGCCCGCACCTCGGCTGCGTGGTCGGCTGGAATAAAGCGGAGAGCATCTGGGTATGTCCCTGTCACGGCTCGCGCTTCGACAAGCTCGGCCACGTCATCAACGGCCCGGCCGCCACGGACCTGGCCGACGTGGACGACGACGAGATGTAACATATCCCCTCGCCCTTTGGGAGAGGACCAGGGTGAGGGTCTTAGAGAGGCAGGTAAGTCATGGGTAGTCAAGCCGTTCCACATGTCCCCGAGCGTCCCGCGTCGCGCCTGGCCCGCGTCTGGCAGGCGGCGCGCACGCCCCTCCTCTGGGGCCTGCTGCTGAGCTTTGTGGCCCTGTGGGCCTTCCAGGAACTGGCCGAAAACATCATCGCGGGCCAGACCCTCGGCTTCGACACCCAGATCATCAACGCGGTGCGCGGCGCGGCCAGCCCGACGCTGACCAGCTTGATGATGATCATCACCCTGTTTGGCGACTGGCGGGTCATGACCCCGGTCGCCCTCATCGCCGGCCTGTACTGGTTGCGGGGGCGTCAGTATGGCCGCCTGGCGATGCTGCTGACGGCGGCGGCCGGCGGCTCGCTCCTGGAGCAATTGCTCAAGCTGATCTTCCACCGCTCGCGCCCCGACATCCTGGGCCGCCTCATCTCGGTCAGCGGCTACAGCTTCCCCAGCGGCCACGCCATGATTTCCATGTGCCTCTACGGCATGCTGCTCTACCTGTTCGCCTACGGCCGGCCGCGCGGCGTCCAGGTCGCCAGCCTGGTTGTGGCGGCGTTGCTGCTGCTCAGCATCGGCCTCAGCCGCGTCTACCTCGGCGTCCACTACCCCAGCGACGTGCTCGGCGGCTACATGGCCGGCTTCATCTGGGTCATCGCCAATATCGTCGCCTACCACTTCTACCGCCACCGCACCCAACCTGCCCGCCAGGCCGAGACCCCCGTCGAGGGCTAGCCGCGTGCGCTCTCCGTACAACCTTGCTTATGCCAGACGGTAGGATATAATAGTAGTCGTAGGCGGGGCGGACGCCTGTTCCCCCGTCTACATTGACCTATCGCTCGGGCTTAAAGTGAGGCGAGTATGCGGCGTCTGCGTACTGAAGTCGTGGTCATTGGCGGCGGGTCCACCGGCGCCGGCGTCCTGCGTGACCTTGCCATGCGCGGCTTCCAGACCCTCCTGCTGGAGAAGCGGGACTTGACGCACGGCACGACGGGCCGCTATCACGGGTTGCTGCACAGCGGCGGCCGCTACGTCGTCAAGGACCCTCAGTCAGCGCGAGAGTGTATCGAGGAAAATTTCATCTTGCGCCGAATCATGCCGCAGTGTCTTGAGGACACGGGCGGCTTCTTTGTTCAAACCCCCTGGGATGACCCCGCCTACGCCGACCAGTTCCTGGCGGGCTGTGCCCGCGCCGGCATCCCCTGTCGGGAAATGTCCCTCAGCGAGATGCTCCACCGCGAGCCGCGCCTCAGTCCGGCCATCACGCGCTGCTTTGAGGTGCCCGACGGCTCGGCCGACTCGTTCTGGGCGACGCACCTGACCGCCGAGTCGGCCCGCCAGTACGGCGCGCAGACACTCGTCTACCACGAAGTCCTGGGCCTGGACAAGGCGGGCGACCGCGTGGTGGGCGTGCGGGCGCGGGACGTGGTCAAGGACGAGGAGGTCGTCATTGACTGCGACTTCGTGGTCAATGCGTCGGGCGCGTGGGCCGGGGGCATCGCCCGGCTGGCGGGCTGCGAGGCGCGTGTCGTGCCCGGCAAGGGCACGATGGTCGCCATGAACCACCGCCTGGTCAACACCGTCATCAACCGCTGCAAGCTGCCCGCCGACGGCGATATTCTCGTCCCCATCCACAGCGTCAGCGTTATGGGCACCACCGACTACAAGGTCCCTGATCCTGAGTACTACGGCATCGAGCCGTGGGAAGTGGAGTTTATGCTGGACGAGGGCGAGAAGCTGGTGCCGGGCTTCAAGCAGGCCCGCGCCCTGCGCGCCTGGGCCGGCGTTCGCCCGCTCTACCAGGAGACGGCGGCGACCGACACCCGCGACATGACGCGCTCGTTCGCCCTGCTCGACCACGCGACGCGCGACGGCGTCCAGGGCTTCCTGACCATCACCGGCGGCAAGTGGACCACGTTCCGCCTGATGGCCGAGAAGACGGTAGACCGCGTCTGCGAGAAGCTCGGCGTGACCCGGCCCTGCCGCACCGCCCTGGAACCCATGCCGGACGCCCGCGACGGCCACCTGCACTGGCTGGGCGCGCCGCTGCGCCGCGTCGAGGACGAGATGCGCTATGGCGACCTGCTGTGCGAGTGCGAGTTGATCACGGGGGAGCGGGTGCGGGCGTCCATCGAGGCGGGCGCCGTGACCCTGGACGACATTCGCCGCGACCTGCGGCTGGGCATGGGGCCGTGCCAGGGCGGGTTCTGCACCTACCGCGCCGCCGCCCTGCTCCAGGCGACGCGCGGGACGCCGCCCGAGGCCGCCAACCTGGCCCTGCACGACTTCCTCCAGGAACGCTGGAAAGGGCTGACGCCTGTGTTGTGGGGCGACCAGTTGAAGCAGGAACGCCTGGACGAGATCATCTACTGCGGCCTGATGAACATCGAGCACATCGCCACGGACGGCCTCAAGAGTCCCATGACCGACTTCTACGCCTGGCAGCCGCCCGAAGCGGAGGCAGGAGAGCCTCGATGATTGCTCCTCCAAGGCTCATGACCGCCGACGACCTGGCCCGCCTACCCAATGACGGGCAAGGCTATGAACTGGTACAGGGGGAATTGCGGACGATGGCTCCACCCGGCGGCGAACACGGTGACCTTGCTTCCCACCTCAACTGGCTCCTGCGCGGCTATGCCTGGCCTCGCAAACTAGGGCGTGTCCTGGTCGAAACGGGCTACAAGCTGGCCGCGTCGCCCGACACTGTGCGGTCGCCCGATGTCTCCTTTATCCGCGAGGACCGACTTGGACCAGATGGTATCCCGCCAGGTTTCATCAATGGCCCGCCAGACCTCGCGGTAGAAATCGTGTCACCCCACGATACCATGAATGACGTCATGGAGAAGGTGCGCGAGTACCTTCACTATGGCGTCCGTCTGGTGTGGGTCGTGGTGCGCAAAACGCGCTCCATCACGGTCTACCGCCCCGACGGCTCGGCGCGGGTCCTGTATGCCGCCTCAGACGACATTCTCGACGGTGAGGATGTCATCCCTGGCTTCTCTATCTCGGTCGCTGAGATTTTTGCGCTATGATACCCGATCTCATTGTGATAGGCGCCGGCTTCGCCGGCCTGATGGCCGCCTACCGCGCGGCCGAACGCGGCGCTCGTGTCACGCTCCTCGCCAAAGGCGTGGGCACGACCCACTGGGCCAGTGGCGCCGTGGATGTGCTGGGCTACCACCCCATTGACAACCCCTGGGCCGTCGAGAACCCGGCCGAGGCCATCCCGCGCCTGGTGGCCGACGAGCCGGCCCACCCCTACGCGCATGTGGGCCTGGACGACGTGCAGGGCAGCCTGGACACCCTCCAGCGCGTCGCCCAGACGCACGACCTGGCGTATGTCGGCCGCCTGGACCGCAACTTCCTGCTGCCGACCCTGGCCGGCGCGGTCAAGCCCAGTTGCCTCGTGCCGCAGAACCGGGCGGCGGGCGAGGTACGCCAGCCAGGCGAGACGCTGGTGCTCGGCTTTGCCCGCCTGCGCGACTTCTACCCGTCGCTGATCGCCGCCAACCTGACGGCCCAGGGCTTCCCGGCGCGCGGCGTCAGCCTGGAAGTGCCCGACATTGACCGCCACAAGACCATGACCACAGTGTTCCTGGCCCAGATGCTCGACGACGCGCCCATCCGCCGCGAGGTGATCCAGCGGGCGCGGGCCGCGCTGGGCCAAGAAGCGCGGGTGGGCTTCCCGGCCGTGCTGGGCTTCAAGCGTCACGCCCAGGTGGTGCGGGAGCTGGAGCAGGCCCTCGACCGCCCCGTGTTCGAGATACCGACCATGCCGCCCTCGGCGTCCGGCTTCCGCCTGTTCGAGGCCTTCCGCCACACCCTCCAGGCTAAAGGCGTGCGGGTGATCATCGGCTCGCAGGTCGTCAAGGCGACAACCGCCAATGGCCGCGCTCTGACCGTCGAGACCGAGGCGGCGGCGCGCACAGTGCGCCACACCGCGCCCCAGTTCATCCTGGCGACCGGGGGCATCGCCGGCGCGGGCCTGGTGACCGACTACCAGGGCAGCATCCGCGAGACCGTCTTTGGGCTGCCCGTCAGCTCGCCGGTTAACCGTCAGGCCTGGTTCGAGCGCCAGTTCCTCGCCCCACGCGGCCAGCCGGTCTTCCGCGCCGGCGTCCGCGTCAACGACGCGCTCCAGCCGCTGGACGCCGACGGCGGGGTCGTCCTGGAGAATGTGAGGGTGGCCGGCTCAACCCTGGCCGGCTGGGACGCCTGGCGCGAGCAGTCCCATGAGGGCGTCTGCCTGGCGACGGGTTGGAAGGCCGCCAATCTTGTCTAACGACGGAGGACGGAAGGCAGCAGGTGGAGGGCGGAGGCGGAAGGCAGCAGGCGGAAGGCAGCAGGCAGAAGCCTGAAATACGCAATACGGATTACGAAATACGCATCACGCATCACGGACGACTTATGGACCATCTCCCCGTCGAGGCTTCCCTCGACCGCTGTATCAAATGTAATATCTGCGTGTCATTTTGCCCGCCCGCCAGTGTCACCGACCTGTTTCCAGGGCCGAAGTTTGTCGGCCCGCAGGCGGCGCGCTTCCGCCACGAGCGTCAGGAGTCGCCCGACCACTCGGTGGACTACTGCAACGGCTGCCGCGTGTGCAACATGGTCTGCCCAACGGGCGTGCGCATCGCGGAGATCAACGCGCGGGCGCGGGCCAAACTCTACGCCGACCAGGGCGGCATCCCGCTGCGCAACCGGCTCATCGCCCGCTCGGAGATGCTGGGCCGGCTGGGCAGTCCGGTCGCGCCGCTGATGAACTTCGCCTTCAGTAACCCCCTCCTACGCTGGCTCATCCAACAAGTAATGGGCATCCACCGCCACGCGCCGCTGCCCCTCTTCTCGTTCAGCACGTTCCGGGGCTGGCACCGTGCGGTCCACAAGCCCCTCCGCGCCGAGCGCAAGGTGGTCTACTTCCACGGCTGCGCCACCAACTACTACGAGCCGCGCATCGGCAAGGCGGCAGTGGCCGTCCTGGAGCACCTGGGCCTGGAGGTGATGGTCCCGGAGCAGAACTGCTGCGGCCTGCCCCTGCTGTCCAACGGTGAGTTCGACGCCGCGCGCCGCTACCACGAGGGCAACGTGCGCAAGCTGGTGGGCTACGTGCGCGCGGGCTACGACATCGTCGGCACGTCCACCAGTTGCACGCTGACCCTCAAGGAGGAAGCGCCCGAACTGCTGGACATGGTGGACGAGGACACGCGGCTTGTCGCGGAGAACACCTACGACATCTTCGAGTACCTGCTCATGCTCCACGCCGAGGGCCGGCTCAAGACCGACTTCCGCCCGCTGAACCTGACGCTCCCCTATCACCCGCCCTGCCAGTTGCGCGCCCACCGCCTGGGCCGCCCGGCCTACGAGATTATGAGCCTGATTCCCGGCCTGACCGTCCACGAGAGCGAGGCGCCGTGCTGCGGCATCGCGGGCACGTATGGCGTCAAGGCGGAGAAGTACGACATCGCCATGCAGGTCGGCCGCCCGCTGTTCGAGTGGGCCGAGGCCGAGGGGCAGCCGCTCGTCGCCTGCGACAGCGAGACGTGCCGCTGGCAGATTACCCACGCCACGGGGCTACAGACCGTCCACCCGATTGAAGTGCTGCGCGAAGCCTACGGAGTTTAAGGGATACCATGGCTGAACAGACACCGCTGGTCCTGGAAGACATCGAATACCCCGAATCGGATGGGCAACCCATGGCCGAGACTGAACATCAACTCTGGCCTCTGATGTACGCCATCGAGGCCCTCAAGCTCCACTTCCAGGATCGCCAGGACGTTTACGTGGTCGGGAATATGTTCCTGTATTACCAGCAGGGCAACCGCCACGCCGTGGTCGCCCCGGATTGCTTCGTCGTCTTTGGCGTCTCCACGCGCAAGCGGCGCATCTACAAGCTGTGGGAGGAAGGCAAAGCCCCCTCGTTCGTACTGGAGATTACGTCCGACTCGACGCGCACCGAGGACCAGGTCAGCAAGCGCCGGCTGTATGCGAACCTGGGCGTCGAGGAATACTTCCAGTATGACCCGACGGACGACTATCTCAAGCCGCCCTTACAGGGCTTGCGGCTGGTCAATGGGGAGTATGAACCCCTGCCTACCCAGTCGGTCAACGGCGCGCTGTCGGTCTACAGCCCGGTCTTGGGGCTGGAGATGCGAGCGTATCTGGGGCGCGAGGAGTTCCGCTTCATAGACCCGACTACGGGTCGGCCCCTCCCGTCCTACGCCGAGGCGCGCCAGCAGGCAACTGAGGCGCGTCGGCAAGCTGACGAGGCGCAACGGCAGGTAGCGGAAGAGGCCGCGCGGCGGCAGGCAGCGGAAGCCGAACTCGAACGGCTGCGGGCGGAGTTGGCGCGCCTGCGGGGTGGGCAATGACCAACGACAGACCCTCATGTAATGGACTGTAGGGGCGCGGTCCCCGCGTCCTGGGCGGGGAGACCCCGCCCCTACACGATGACAGGTGCCCTCTCCAAACGAGAGAGCGAGGGACTATGCGACTAGGACTCAACTTAGGCTACTGGGGCGTGGGGCCGTCGAACCAGATTGAGATGGCCCAGGAGGCCGACCGCCTCGGCTTCCACTCGGTGTGGACCGCCGAGGCCTACGGCTCGGACGCCGTGACGCCCCTGACGTGGGTGGCCGCCCAGACCGAGCGCATCGGCGTCGGCACGGCCATCATGCAGATGCCGGCCCGTACGCCGGCCATGACCGCCATGACCGCCATGACGCTCGACCTACTCACAGGGGGGCGGATGCTGTTGGGGCTGGGCGTATCCGGCCCGCAGGTGGTCGAAGGCTGGCACGGTGTGGCATATGGCAACCCGCTCAAGCGCACCCGCGAGTATGTGGACATCGTGCGGATGATTCTCAAGCGCGAGAAGCCGGTCGAGTACCACGGCGAGGTGTACGAGATTCCGGTCCAGGGGGGGACGGGGCTAGGCAAGCCGCTCAAGCTCATCACCCACCCCTTGCGCCCAAATATCCCTATTTACCTGGCGGCCATCGGCCCCAAGAACATCGCCCTGGCCGCCGAGATTGCCGACGGCTGGCTGCCCATCTTCTTCTCGCCGCGCCACATGGACATCTTCAAGGCCAGCCTCGACGAGGGCTTCAGCCGCGCGGGCGGCGGCAAGAGCCTGGCCGACTTTGACATCGCCGCCTCCACCACTGTCGTCATGGGCCAGGACGTGGACGCCTGCCGGGCGTTCGTCAAGCCCATGCTCGCGCTCTATGTGGGCGGCATGGGCGCGCGGGGCAAGAACTTCTACAACGACCTGGCGCGGCGCTATGGCTACGAGGAGGCGGCCGAGAAGGTCCAGGACCTCTACCTGGCCGGCCAGCGCAACGAGGCGGTCGCGGCTATCCCTGACGCGCTGGTGGACGAGGTCGCGCTGTGCGGGCCACGCGAGCGCATCGCCGACCGCCTCAGCCTGTGGCGGGAGGCCGGGGTGAAGACCCTGATTTGCAGCACGTACGACATCAAGGCGCTGCGCGTCATGGCGGAATTGGTACTTTAAAGGGACAGCGGGGCGCGAGCTCTGGGGGCGCCCCTCCCTTCGTTGTCTTGACTCACCACCCCAATCAACCTGTGGAGGCCGACCATGCCAGACACCCTGACTATCGTTGACAACCGTACCGGAAAGCAGTATGAAGTCCCGATTGAGCACGGCGCGATCCGCGCCACGGACCTGCGGAAGATCAAAGTTGAGGACGACGACTTTGGCTTGCTCAGCTACGACCCGGCCTTTATGAACACGGCGTCGTGCAAGAGTACCATCACCTACATTGACGGCGACCGGGGGATTCTGCGCTATCGCGGCTACCCCATCGAGCAACTGGCCGAGAGCAGCACCTACCTGGAAGTGGCCTACCTGCTCATCCACGGCGAGTTGCCAACGGCGGCGCAACTCGAACAGTGGACCTACCAGATCATGCGCCACACCTTCATCCATGAGAGTACCAAGAAGTTCATGGACGGCTTCCAACACGACGCCCACCCGATGAGCATGTTCATCGCCACCGTTGCGGCCCTCGCCAGCTTCTACCCCGAAGCCAAGAATATCTTCGACGCCGAGTGCCGCCAGAAGCAGGTCTACCGGCTCATCGCCAAGGTGCCCACCATCGCCGCCTTTGCCTTCCGCCACTCGACCGGCCGGCCCTACGTCTACCCCAACAACGACCTCGACTACTGCTCGAACTTCCTGAGCATGATGGCCCGCATGGGCGAGTCGCGCTTCGAGCCGCCGCCCGCCTTCGTGCGCGCCCTCGACGTGC
>CAZFUK010000034.1:0-18021 GCA_964522005.1 uncultured Anaerolineales bacterium
ATGATCAATGGCGTCCCCCTCTACAAGGACAAGGACTGGCTTGCCTCTCGCCGTGAAGCGGGACTGGGCGTCCAACAGATGGCCGATGAAGCGGGCTGCTCTTATGCAACGATTCGGAAATGGTTGAGGATATACGAGCTATCATTCCGCCCCGAAGAAACCCGATTTCCACCTGGGCAGCGACCGTGGAATAAGGAGGTAACGGGCTATCGCCTTAATCGCATCTTCTCAGACGAAGAACGCGCTCAATTGCGTGAGCTTCATTCAGGCGATAAGAGCAACTTCTGGCGTGGCGGCGTAACGACCGAGCGCGCCAGCATCGGAGCGTGGACAACAATGGTGGCGCCCCATGTCCACGCCCGCTTCAGCTATACCTGCCAAATATGTCATAAGCGAAGTTCTCGCCTGCATGCGCATCATGCGATTCCGGTGTGGCTCAATCCCGACCTGGCCATGGAGTTCGGCAACCTCGTCTCGGTATGTGAGACTTGCCACCGCCAACTGCACCAGGACCGGGACGCCGAGCTAGGATTTGCCAACACTTGGCAGCCTGAACTTGGGCTTGATCCCGCCATGTTTCCAGTGAAGGTTGGGCAGCGGTTAAAGGCGCACGCCAAGAAGGTCGTTTCAGTCGAGTACGTAGGGGAAGAACCAACGTATGACCTGGTCATGCAGGGGCCCTGGCACAACTTCGTCGCCAACGGCATCGTCGTCCACAACTCATTCAATGAAGAATCGGGACGGTACGTCGAGTTGCAAGACGAGTTCTACGTCCCCGACCAATTGCGCGTCCGCGTCGGCAAGGCCATGGACTACCAGTACGTAGACATGGAGGCCGAGCAGAACGCCCAGTTCCGCGCCCGCATCGAGGCGCTCTACCACGACGCCCGCGCCCTCTACGAGGAGATGCTGGCCGCCGGCGTGGCCCGCGAGCATGCCCGCATCGTGCTGCCCGTGGCCCAGTACACGACGTTCATCTGGACCGTCAACGCCCTGAGCCTGATGAACTTCCTCCACCTGCGCAACAGCCCCCATGCCCAGGCCGAGATTCGCGCCTATGCCCAGGTCATGGAGGCCGTATTTGCCGAGCGCCTGCCCTGGACCCATGCCGCCTTCCGCGAGCACTGGGGGGCCGGGATGGTTTAGCGGGTGGACAGCTTGAAGTTCTTGAGAATGACCGGCAGGAAGCCAAACCAGCGCACGCGGGCGTAGGCCGGGTCACTGGCGCGGGTGGCGGCGCACCACTGCTTGATCTCCGTCGCCTTCTGCCGCCGTTGCTCCGGATACAGCTGCGGCTGACTCACATCCACCGTCGGCCAGGTGTAGACGAACTCGTCCAGCGCCTGGGCCAGGTAGCCGTCGTGGGCGGTGAGCGGGATGGGATAGTACAGCGTCTCCTGCTCCCGCGTGTTGGACCGCTCGACGAGCGCCGCATAGACCGCGCGGACCGCCTGGAGCGTCTGCTGGGTATCGGCGTCACGCGGCCCGAAGTCGTGCAGGAAGCTGCTCGTCGCGCAGGCGGGGAAACGCGGGTCGTTGGTCTGGACGCCCCACGGCTTGCCCGCTGCCGCCAGTTGGGCCAGACAGGTTTGTTCGGAGACGGTGTCGGCCAGGGCGTGCAGGTAGAGGGCGAACGCCTGGGTCGAGCCGGCGCCCACTCCGCCTGTATCAATCTCGACCGGCGTGGTGTAGGTACAGGCCGCATTGATGACCG
Organism: uncultured Anaerolineales bacterium; assembly: GCA_964522005.1. Lineage (GTDB taxonomy): Bacteria > Chloroflexota > Anaerolineae > Epilineales > JAHCIE01 > JAHCIE01. The sequence continues at coordinate 1,715 of CAZFUK010000034.1, forward strand.
GCTCCACGACGTCCGTGCCATAGGCGAAGGCGGCGTAGCCGCGTAGGGTACCGGTCTCGCCATAGGCCCAGGCGCGGAGGGCGCCGAGTTCGGCGGGCGTATCATGGGCAAAGTGGAAGAACGGCGCCAGGCTGTTGTAGCGCGAGGTGAAACAACCCGCCCCTTCGCGGACCGTGTCGGGGCGCGGCCAGCTTCGGCTTATGGTCTGCCCCTGGCAGGCCTGGCTGGAGGGCGGGGGGGTGGGCAAGCTGCGGCCGCACAGACTGTACTTGCCCCCGGCCAGCTTCTCCGAGTCGGCCAACTGCGAGTACACCTGTATAATACTGGCCGCCGGGCGGCTGAAGCCGGCGCACTCGGCCAGCGCGCCGACGAGGTCAAAGTGAACCGAACTCACGTCCTCGGCCGGATAGCGTTGCCCGTCGTCGGGATCAACGAACGCCAGCCTATCCTCTTCCGAGAAACCGAGGGCCTGGGACAGGTAGACCAGGCTCAACATGAGACAGACGGCCAGACCGGCAAGGCCGACCGGCCAACGCGAACGAGGACCCATTCCGCCTCCAAGGGTGTGAAGATTCTGTGAAGCGCGGGCGGATTGTAGCCCATCCATCGGCCATTGTCAATATATTCTGAAAGCGAGCCTACCATGATTCTGAGTGACCACGAAATCCGCGAGCGCGCCCAACGCGACGGCATGATTGAGCCGTTTGTCGAGCAGCAGGTGAAACAGGTGGACGGCCAGGGCGTCGTCTCGTTCGGCTTGTCAAGCTACGGCTACGACTTCCGCGTCGCCAACGAGTTCAAGGTGTTCAAGACCACCTTCATGCCCATGGTGGACCCCAAACACTTCGCGCCGACGAGCTTCGACGAGGTCGTCGTGGCCGACCACGAGGCCGTCATCGTGCCGCCGAACTCGTTCGCCCTGGCGCGCACCGTCGAGTACTTCCGCATCCCGCGTGACATTCTGTGCATCGTGTTAGGAAAATCGACGTATGCGCGTTGCGGAGTCGTGGTAAATGTAACGCCTCTGGAACCGGAGTGGGAGGGGCAGGTCACGATTGAGATTTCCAACACGACGCCGCTCCCCGCCCTGATCTACGCGGGCGAGGGTATCGGTCAGGTCCTCTTCCTGCGGGCCAGCCAGGTGTGCGAGACGAGCTACGCCGACAAGGCGGGCAAGTACTTGCACCAGCAAGGCATCGTCCTGCCTCGACTGTAAGCGGCGGTAGCGCTGCGCAACCCTGGCCTTTGCCGATTCGCCCCCAGGAGTTACACGCTCTGGCGTTCCAGGTTCATCTCCCAGATCAAGCGTAGCCCTGTCAGGGTCAGGTCGGGGTCCACGACCTCCAGGCACTCGGTGAGCGAGGCGACGAGGGCGGCGCGGTCGCCCGTGGCGATGACCTTCGCCGCCTCCCCCAGTTCGGCCTTGAGCCGCCGCACCATCCCCTCCACCAGCCCGACGTAGCCATACACCAGCCCCGATTGGATGGCGTGGACCGTGTTGCGGCCAATGGGCGACGGCGGCGGCGTCAGGTCCACCAGCACCAACTGGGAGGTCTGGCGAAAGAGCGCCTCGGCGGCGATGTCAATCCCCGGCGCGATGGCGACGCCCAGGTAGTCGCCGTTGGCGGCGATGGCGTCGAAGGTCGTGGCGGTGGCGAAGTCCACGACAATGGCGGGCGCGCCGTAGACCCTCACCGTCGCCAGGGCGTTGGCGATACGGTCGGGGCCTAGCTCGCGGGGGTTGTCGATGCGCAGCTTGAGGCCGGTGTGGGTGCTGGCCCCGACGGTAATCGTCCGACAGCCGAGGTTCTGGGCAATGGTCTGGAACGTGCCGGTGAGGGGCGGGACGACCGAGGCAAGCACGACGCCGTCCACGTCGCGGAACGACGCACCGCGCAGATGGAACAGGCTGTCCAGGAGGACCTGGTACTCGTCGGGCGTGCGCTCGGCCCGCGTGGCGAGGGTCCAGTGGCCGACAAGCCGGTCGCCGTCGAAGAGGCCGATGACAATGTGGACGTTGGCGATATCGAAGGCCAGCAGCATAGGCGTCTCTCAGGGGGTGGATGACAGATCGCGCACGGCGGGCACCCCGTGCAGTCCGGTGGCGGCGAGCACGCCCCGCCCGATGGCCTGACCCACCGCGACGGCGGCGGCCGCGCCCAGGGCCATGGGGTTCGCGGGTTTGTCGCCGACGGACAGGGCGAACAGGGTGTCGCCGTCAAAGGGGGTATGGGCCGGGCGCACGGCCCAGGCGAGACCGTCGTGAGCTACCCGCGCCAGGGCGTGGGCCTGGGCTTTGGTCAAGGCGGCGTCGGTCATGACCACGCCAATGGTTGTGTTGGTCCCGCCAAAGGGACTCTGGGACGCCCCGCCCGTCAGCACCGCCAGGGTATCCACAAACCCGCCGTTTGGGTCGCGTGGCCCCGCCACAGTCCGCCCCGTCGCCGGGTCCACCACGCTGCCCGCCGCGTTGCAGGCGACGAGGGCGGCCACGGTCACGCCGTCCGCCAGCCGCACCGACGCGAAGCCGATGCCGCCTTTAACCGATTGCCTCGGACCGAGCACCTTAGCGACGGTCGCGCCTGTTCCGGCGCCCACGCTCCCCTCGGCCGGTAGACTCTCGGCTGCGGCCACACAGGCCTGGTAGCCCGCCCCGGCGTCGGGCCAGGCGACCTCGCCAAGGCCGAGATCGAACAGGACGGCGGCGGGCACAATGGGCACGCGAGCCGGGCCGGCGGGGAAGCCGACGCCCCGCTCGTAGAGGTAGCGCATGACGCCGTCGGCGGCGGCCAGGCCGAAGGCGCTGCCACCGCTGAGGAGAATCGCGTGGACGTGGGTGACGAGGTTGGACGGGTGCAGCAGGTCGGTCTCGCGGGTGCCAGGCGCGGCCCCGCGCACGTCCACGCCCGCCACCGCTCCCTGCTCACACAGGACGACAGTGCAGCCCGTCCCGCGTTCCAGGTCCGTAAAGTGACCGATGCGAAGATTCGGCAAAGGCAGCATAGGCATACAGTCCAGCCTCTAGGGCGTGCGGTTCCACAGGCTGCGGACCGCGCCCCACACCAGCAGGGCCGAGGCGACGGACCACAGCAGCGCCCACACGATGGGCGGCAGCGGGATGAGGCGGGCCATCAGCACGGCGTCGTTGTGGCCGCTCGGCAGCAGGCCGGTCGAGAAGACCAGGCCCAGCAGGTCGAGCAGGGCATTCAAGCAGCACTGGACGGCCAGGAACGACGACAGGAAGACGGCGCCCGACGGCGGCAGGTAGCGGCCGGCCGCCGCCAACCCCACCGTCAACCCCAGTCCGGCCGCGAAGCCAAACAGGTTGCGCACGAACAGGAGCGTTAGCAGGCCCAGCAGGGCCGCGCTGACGTACAGCGCGCGCCGCCCGGCCAGCGAGCCGCGCATGAGGGACAGCATGGCGGCGCCATAGGCCGCCGCGCCCATGTAGCCGGCCGGGGCGATGGCGAGCGCCCAGCCGCCGCGCGAGAAGGTTACGCCCGAGGCGTCGGGCTGCACCAGGATGCGCTCGACCGAGCCACCCGTGAGCAGCGTCGCCAGGGCGTGGCCGCCCTCATGGACCAGGGTGACGAGAATGCGCAGCGGGTACAGCAGCCAGGCCGCCCACGGCTGCCCCCACAGCAGCAGGGTCACGAGGGCCGCCGCGACGGCGTAGCCCAGGGCGCGATGCCGCCCGCCCGGCGCGCCAAACGAAGCGCCGCTCTCCCACGTCAGGCTCATCCACCCTCCGGGCTAAACCGAATTCCCGCCTCGGCCAGGGTCGCCGTCATCACCGCGAACGCGCCGTCCACCCGCGCCTGGGCCTCGGTCTGGGTCAGCGCAGAGGCGGCGAAGGTAATCCGAATGGCATCCGACGCCCCGAAGACCTGGACGCGGGTCTTGATGTAGACGTCGGGAAACCGGGCGCTGACGGCCTGGTGGTGGGGCGCCAGGAGCGAGTCGTCCTGCATGTGGGCCAGCCCGGCGCGCTCGGCGTAGGCCAGCGGCAGGCGCTCGGCCAGCAGGTCGCCCAGGCTCTCCAGGAAGATGGCCTTCATCTCTTCGGGCACGCCGGGCAGGGCGATAATGGCCGTCGTCCCCATGTCCAGCCGCACGCCCGGCGCGCCGCCCACCGAGTTCCACAGGGGCGTGGCCCCCTGGGGGAGCCGCGCCATCTTGCGCCGCCCCTCGTTCAGCCCCGGCTGCACATAGCCCTGCGCCGCCAGGTCACTGTAGCGTTGGCGCACCATCTCCAGCGCGCTGGCGTCTTCGACCAGGGGGCGCGCCAGGCCGTGGGCGATGCCGGACAGCGTCAGGTCGTCGGCGGTAGGGCCGAGACCGCCGGTGCAGAGAACCAGGTCGGCCCGGCGCTCCAGCGCATCCCGGAGTGCCTGCCCAATCGTCTCGACCTCGTCGGGCAGCGTCGTGACCCGCCGCACCCGACCCCCGCGCCGCGTCACCTGCCGCGCCAGCCAGTTGGAGTTGGTGTCCACCACGTCGCCGTTGAGGACTTCGTTGCCGATGGACAGAATCTCAGCCTGGGTCATGGTTGCACGTCCAGCAGGGGATGCACCGCCAGGGCATCGCACGCCGGACCGACCCCCTCCGCCGTCAGGGCGCCCTTTTCGGTCACCACTGAGGAGACGAGATTGAGCGGCGTCAGGTCAAAGGCGCGGTTGAGGACGGCGACGCCGGGGATGGGCGCGACGAGCAGTTCGGCGGCGTCGCGCTCCTCCCCTACCAGCGCGGCCAGGTCGGTTAGGCGTGTCGGCAGGAGCTTGTCGGAGGCGGCCAGGACGACGAAGGGCCGCGCCGCCGCCTCGGCGGCCAGGGCCAGGGCGTAGGTGCCCACTTTGTTGACCACCCCCCGCGCCGACACCGTGTCCGCGCCTACGAGGACGAGCGTCGCCTCACGAACCAGGCTCGGCGCGAGCGCGTCGGCCACCAGCGTGACCGCCACGCCCGCTTGGGCCAGCCGCCGCGCCAGCTCGACCCCCTCGTTGAGCGGCCGCGACTCGGCGCACAGCACCCGCCGCACCAGCCCCGCGCCGTGCCCCCTGAGCAGCGCCGCCTCGACCGTCGCGCTGGCGGAGAGCGTCAGCACGACCTCTTCCGCCCCAAACCCCGCCTGCGCCACATCCACCAGCCTGGCGTTGCGCCGCGTCAGCCCGGCGGCAAAGCCCTTGGCCGTCGCCGCTACCGATGCCCGCTTCGCCTCGGCCGGCGTGCGCTCGACGGCGTTTAGGACGCTGTTCGCTAGGTGGAACAAGGGCGCCATGGCCGGCTGGGCCGCCATCAGCACATGGCCCACCTCGGCCAGGTCGGCCAGGAACTGGGCCTCGCCCGGCGCGCGCGAGACCTCGGCGGCCAGGGTAAAGACCTCGGCCGCCTGGGCGGCGAGGGCGGTCGCCCCGCTGCGGTGGTCGTCCGCCAGTTCGGTTATCCGATACGCGACGTCGGGATCCATGCCACCTTCTGGTCTAGTGTGTCGGATGTCTGCTATATTCTAACGCCGCCAGGGGCGTTCGGCAAGGCAGTCCACCTCTCCCCCGTCCCCTCCCCTAACCAGGGAGGGGCGACGCCTCCGTGACCGGCTCCCCCTTCCTTCGTAGGGAAGGGGGTCAGGGGGTTAGGTAAGATGTGACCCGCCGGGGCAAGCGTGTTATACTGATAGGCCAAGAACCGACGACAGGAGGAAGGCATGAGCATTACACACCAGAGCTGGGGGCAGACGGCGGACGGGCGGCCCGTGGACCTGTACACCCTGGCGAATGAGGCGGGGTTGCAGGCGAGCATCACCACCTATGGCGGCATCCTCGTCACGCTCCACGTTCCCGATCGCGACGGACGGCCGGCCGATGTCGTACTCGGCTTTGACACGCTGGAGCCGTACCTGGCGCGGCATCCCTATTTTGGCGCGCTGGTGGGGCGGGTGTCGAACCGTATCGGCGGGGCGCGGTTCCGGCTGAACGGGGTGGAGTATCAGCTCTCCAAGACGCACGGCGACAACCACCTGCACGGCGGCGTGCACGGGTTTGACCGCCAGGTATGGGACGCCGAGGTGAGGGAGACCGACGACGGACCGAGCCTCGTCCTGAGCTATCTCAGTCCCGACGGCGAGGAGGGCTATCCGGGCAACTTGCGTGTGCGGGTGACGTACACCCTCACCCAGGACAACGCCCTACGCCTGGACTACCACGCCGTGCCCGACGAGCCGACGATTGTCAGCCTGACTAACCACAGCTACTTCAATCTGCGGGGCGAGGGCGATGGGACGGTCATGGACCACGTCCTCTGGCTGGACGCCGACGAGTTCACCCCCACCGACGCGGGCCAGATCACGACGGGGGAGCGCCGCTCGGTCGAGGGCACGCCCTTCGACTTCCGTCACCCGACGCCTATCGGGGCACGCGCCCAGGCCGACGACGAGCAACTGCGGCTAGGGGAGGGCTACGACCACAACTTCATCCTGAAGACCACTCCGGGCCAGCCGAACCTGGTCGGCAGCGTGTACGAGCCAACGAGCGGCCGGCTGATGGAGGTCTTGACCGACGCCCCCGGCATCCAGCTCTACACTGGCAACAAGCTCGGGTCAGCCAAGCCCGTCGTCGGCAAGGGCGGAAAGGTCTACGGCGTCCACGCGGCGGTCTGCCTGGAGACGCAAGAGTTGCCCAACGCCGTCAACCTGCCCGACTTCCCCTCGCCGGTTGTCCAGGCGGGCGAAGCCTACCGCCAGACGACGCTCTACCGCTTCTCGACGCGCTTGACGTAGCCGGGGATCGGCTACATCTTGTAGCCAATCTTGCGCAGGAAGTCGCGACGGTGGGCTTTGGCGGCCTCGTCCTCGACCCCCAGTGGGGACTGGCCGTCAATGACACCCAGGATGCCGCGCCCCTGCTCGCTCTCGGCGACCACGACCTGCACCGGGTTGGCCGTGGCGCAGAAGATGCGGACCACTTCCGGCACATTCTTGACCGCGTTCAGGACGTTGACCGGAAAGGCGTTGCCCAGGAAGATGATAAACGTGTGCCCAGCGCCAATGGCCTGGGCATTCTGTTCGGCCAGCGCCGTGAGTTCAGAGTCGGTGCCGCTCGACCGCACCAGGCGCGGCCCGCTGGCCTCGCAGAAGGCCAGCCCGAACTTGATACCCGGCACCGCGTTGACCAGCGCCTCGTGGACATCCTCCACGGTCTTGATAAAGTGGCTTTGGCCCAGAATCAGGTTCAGGTTCGGATCAGGCTTCTCCAGGGGGACAATAGAAAGATTGACAGACATGCTACCTCCTGACGATTGCTTCCGTGACTAGGCGGTCTTATTCGGTGAGGCTGGCGCGGACGCGGGCCATGTAGGCCAGGAAGGCCGGGTCCTCGCGGGTGTGCGGGCCGCGCGGGTCGGGCAGTTCAACCGGGATGTCGGCGCGGATGGAGCCGGGGCGAGGGCTGAGGACGGCCACCTGGTCCGACAGAAACACGGCATCGGCGATGTCGTGGGTGACAAAGAAGACTGTCAGCCCCCCCTGCGCCTGGATGGCGCGCAGATCCTGGGTCAGCCGCTCCCGTGTCAGAGCATCGAGGGCAGCGAATGGCTCGTCCAGCAGCAGGAGCGGCGGGCGGTAGGCGAGGGCACGGGCAATGGCGGCGCGCTGCTGCATGCCGCCGGAGAGTTGGGCCGGATAGGAGCGGGCAAAGTCAGCCAGCTTGACCAGCGCCAGGGCGTCCGCGACACGCGCCTGGCGCTCCGCCTTCGCCAGCCCGATGATCTCCAGCGGCAGAGCGACATTCTCCTCGACCGTCCGCCAGGCGTAGAGCGTCGGGTTCTGAAAGACGATGCCGTAGGCCCGCGCCCGCCGCGCCGCCTCGGCCGACTGCCCGAAGACGTGGATAGTGCCCTCGCTCGGTTCCAGCAGCCCGGCGATGAGGCGCAGCAGCGTAGACTTGCCACTGCCCGACTCGCCCACCAGCGTGACAATCTCCCCCCGGCTGACGACCAGGTTGACCCCGCGCAGGACCGCCAGGTCGCCAAAGCGCATCCCTACATTGTGGCAAACGATAGCTGGCATTTTTTGCATATCGGAATTATAATCCAGTCCATGTCCAGCGAGAACAGCCTCTACGAACGCATCTACCTCGTCGTCGCCCAGGTGCCGGCGGGCCAGGTGACGACGTATGGCGATGTGGCGCGGCTGGTGGGTGGCGGCTGCGACGCCCGCGTGGTGGGCTATGCCATGGCCGACCTGGGCAAGTACCCCACCGCCCTGCCGGTGCCGTGGCAGCGCGTTATCAACGCCCAGGGCGGCATCAGTACGCGCGGCCCCCGCCAACGCCAACTCCTGGAAGCCGAAGGCGTGGCCTTCACCGAGAAAGGCCGCGTGGACCTGGCGCGCTTCCGCTGGCGTGGGCCTGACCCCGCCTTCCTGGCCGAACACGGTCTGCACCCGTTGGACCTGCCCGCAGATACCCCGCCCGAACAAGGCCGCCTGCTGTAAGGCTGGTAGGAATTACCCCCATGACCACGGCCTATGTGTACGACCCCCGCTACCTCGAACATGCCTCGCTGACGGGTGAACACCCCGAGCGGCCCATGCGTCTCGTGGCGATTATAGACCTCCTGGCCCAGCACGGCCTCCTGGAGCGCATGCTGGCGCTACCCGCCCAGGACGTCACCGACAACGACCTGCTGCGGGTCCACCTGCGGTCTTACGTCAACCGCCTCCAGCAAATCTCGACCACGGGCGGCGCGCTGCTCGACCCGGACACCTATGTCGCCCAGGGGTCCTACGAGGTGGCGCGGCTGGCGGCGGGCGGCTGTGCCGCCGTCGTGGATGCCGTGCTGGATGGGGTGGCTGACAACGGCTTCGCGCTGATTCGCCCGCCCGGCCACCATGCCTTCTCCGACCGGGGCGAGGGCTTCTGCCTGTTCAACAACGTCGCCGTCGCGGCGCGCCACGCCCAGGCGCAGGGCCTGGATAAAGTCGCCATCGTGGATTTTGACGTGCATCACGGCAACGGCACCCAGGCTATCTTCTACTACGACCCCAGCGTGCTCTACCTCTCGACCCACCAGTGGCCGCTCTATCCGGGCACGGGACACTGGCGCGAGACGGGCGCCAGCGAGGGACGGGGTTACACCGTCAACGTCACCCTGCCGCCCGGCGCGGGTGACCTGAGCTTCGCCCTGGCCTGGGAGTATGTCATCGGCCCGGCCCTCACCCGCTTCGGCCCTGACCTGCTGCTCATCTCGGCCGGCTTCGACGCCCACTGGCGCGACCCGCTGGCGATGCTCCAGGTGTCCGTGCCCGGCTACGCCCAACTGACGCGCAACCTGGTCCAGTTCGCGCACAGCTACTGCCACGGCCGCGTGGTGACCATCCTCGAAGGCGGCTACGACCTGGACGCGCTGGCCTACGGCTCGCTGGCCGTCGCCCGTGTCCTGCTGGGCGATACAGTCATCACCGACCCGCTTGGCCTGTCCACCTGGCCCGAAGAGGACGCCTCCTCCATGCTCCAGGGCATCGCCAAACTCCACGGGCTATAGCGGGGGGTCGGGTGAATGTAGGGCGGCTGTCAGCCGAGCAGGGGCCGGGGGGTGGAAAGTCGCCCACGCGACGGCTATAATATAGGGTAGTGGGTGAACTGGAAAGGAGTGGCCTATGTTCAGGCGCTCCGTGGTGTGCCTGTTGTTCCTCGCCGCGCTCCTGGCCTGGCCTCGGCCCATGCCGACCCTGGCCGCGGCGCCGCCGTCGGTGACCGTCCTGACCGTCAAGGGCGCTATTACCCCCATTCTCGCCAACTACATCCAGCGCGGTCTCGACGACGCCCAACAGCGCGGCGACGAGGCGTTGATTCTGAAGCTGGACACGCCGGGCGGCTCGGTCCAGGTCATGGAGGAGATCGTCCAGACCCTCGCCGCAGCCCGGCTGCCCGTCGTCGTCTATGTCGCGCCGTCGGGCGCCATGGCCGCCTCGGCGGGCACGTTCGTTGTCCTGGGCGGCCACCTGGCCGCGATGGCGCCCGGCACTACCATCGGGGCGGCGTCGCCGGTGGGAGCGCAGGGCCAGGACATTGGCAGCACGGAGGAGGCCAAAGTCAAGAACGTCCTGGCGGCGCAAGTGCGCGCCCTGGCCGGGCGGCGCGGGGAAGCGGCGACGACCTGGGCCGAGCGCACCGTACGGGAGGCGGCCGCCGCCCACGCCGACGAGGCGCTGGCGCTGGGCGTGATTGACGTGATCGCCGTGGACCAGGACGACCTGCTGGCCCAACTCGATGGCCGCGAAGTCGTGGTCCAGGGCCAGAGCCGCGTGCTGCACACAGCGGGCGCGGCTGTGCGGCAGGTGTCCATGAACCCCGGCGAGCAGGTGGTCCAATTAATCGTGGACCCCACCATCGCCTTCCTGTTGCTCATCCTGGGCGTCAACGCCCTGCTGATTGAGTTGAGCAATCCGGGCATCGGCTTCGCCGGCGCGTTCGGCGGCATCTGCCTGATTCTGGCCCTCATGGGGTTGGGTATGCTAAACGTTAACTTCGCGGGTCTCGCGCTCATCGGTCTGGCCTTCGCCCTGTTCATCCTGGACATCAAGGTGCAGTCCCACGGCATCCTGATTCTGGGGGGGCTGCTGGCCTTTGTGCTGGGCGGCGCGCTGCTGTTCAACACCGCCTACGGCAGCGTGCCCTGGGTGATTCTCCTGGGCACCGCCGGGCTATCGGCGCTGGTGTTCATGTTCCTTGTCGGCGCGGGTTGGCGAGCGCGCTTCCGCCCGGTGGCGACCGGCCGCGAGATGCTGGTCGGCCAGGTGGCCCAGGTACGCGCCCGACTCCAGCCGGTCGGCCAGGTGTTTGTCAATGGGAGCCTCTGGCGGGCGGTCACGGTGGACGGCCAGCCAGTCGAGCCGGGCCAGCCGGTGCGCGTCGAGCGCATTGACGGCCTGACGCTCTATGTTCGTCGGGTTTAATCCAGGGTTTAATCGAGTAAGGAGCTATCCATGTTTGCTGCTCTGACGGGTCTGGCGACCCTGCTGGTCATCATTCTGATCTTCGTCGTGCCGCTGGTCTTCGCCGCCATCCGCATCGTGCAGGAGTACGAGCGCGGCGTCATCTTCCGCCTGGGCCGCCTCATTGGCGCCAAGGGGCCGGGCCTGTTCTTCATCATCCCGTTCCTGGACCGCATGGTCAAGGTGGACCTGCGCGTCTTTACCCTGGACCTGCCGTCCCAGGAAGCCATCACTAAGGACAACGTGACGGTCAAGGTCAACGCCGTGGTCTTCTACCAGGTGATTGACCCCACGCGCGCGGTGGTGGCCGTCGAGGACTTCCGCCGCAGCATCTTCCAGATCGCCCAGACCACGCTGCGCTCGGTGCTGGGTCAGTCCGAACTGGACGACCTGCTGGCCCACCGTGACAAGATCAACCAGCAACTCCAGATGATCATTGACGAGGCGACCGAGCCGTGGGGTGTCAAGGTCACGGTGGTCGAGGTCAAGGACGTGGAGTTGCCCCAGTCCATGCAGCGCGCGATGGCGAAGCAGGCCGAGGCCGAACGCGAGCGCCGCGCTAAGGTCATCCATGCCGAGGGCGAAAACGCGGCCTCGCAGCAACTATCCGAGGCGGCGCGGACGCTGGCCGGGCAGCCGGGCGCGCTCCAGTTGCGCTACCTGCAAACGCTGACCGAGATCGGCGTCGAGCAGAACTCGACCATCATCTTCCCGGTGCCGATTGACATCATGCAGGGCATCGCCGGCACGCTCAACGGGCGCGTGCCTCACAGCGATGGGAAGCCGCTGGCGTAGGCCGCCGAACCTAACCCCCTACCCCCCTTCCCTACGAGGGAAAGGGGGAACCGTAGGGGCGAGGTTGCCTCGCCCGCCTACCTTCCGCCCAAGGGAAGCGGGACCCGTAGGGGCGAGGTTGCCTCGCCCGCCCCTCTGTTCCAAGAGTTGCGCTCGCGTCAAAGTGTGGTATACTGGCTGACGGGCTATGTCCCGTCAGCCAGTGTGTTGGGGGTACACACGAGACGTCATGGAACGCGCCGCCACGCAGTACCTGCGCCGTCTGCTCGCGCTGGGCCTTGCCCTCGTGAGCAGCCTGGCCCTTGTCGCCTGCGGCGTGACTCCGACACCGTCGGGTAAACAGGTGGACCTGACCTCGCCAGACTACTCGAATTTCACCATCGAGACGCCCACGGTTGCGCCAAATCTCATCCAGACGATACTGCCTCCCACCATGACAGCCGTCGTGGCCGTGACGCCGACGGTCAGGAAGCTCGCCGTCTACATCAACGGCGCGGTGGAGAAGCCTGGCGTCTACTCCTTTGCCGAGGGCAGCCGCGTGGTGGACGCGCTCCAGGCAGCGGGCGGCTTCCTGCCCACCGCCGATGGCGAGGGCATCAACCAGGCCGCCCCCCTACGCGACGGCCAGCAAGTCTACGTCCCTTTCAAGGGCACGCCCCTCCCGCCCGGCCTTCAGTCCAGTGGACCACCGGCGGCGCATCCCACCGGACCCGCCGCCGCGCCCGTGTCCAGTGGTCCCATTAACCTGAACACCGCGACTCGTGAGCAGTTGGACATCTTGCCTGGCATCGGTCCTGCTCTGGCGGACCGCATCATTGAGTACCGCCAGAAGAACGGGCCGTTTCAGCGCCCGGAGGACATCAAGAAGGTGTCGGGTATCGGCGACAAAGTGTACGAGAGCATCAAGGACCGTATCACCGCCCCGTGAACTATGGTGCCCTCGCCAGGCGAGACCTGACAGGTTTTGAAAACCTGTCAGGTCTGACGTAATTATCCCATGCTTCAAGCCGTCCTCTTCGACCTCGACCTCACGCTGGGTCGCCCCGTGGGCGACATGGCCTTTGCCGAGCGCCAGGCTCATCTGTATGCCAGCGTCGGGCTGCCCTACACGGCCGAAGCGATTGCGGAGGCCATGCAGCGGCGGCGCGACGCCGTAAGCGCCGGCCGTCTGACAGGCGCGATTGGCCCGCAGCGCCGGCGCGACCTGATCACCGCCTACCGCCAGACCCTGCGGCTGCTCGGCTACGAGGGGGATGTCACAGCCCTGGCGCAGCGGCTCTATGAAGGCTACGCCCGGCTGCCCCTGGTCCCGTACGACGACGCCCGCCCCACGCTCGAAGCCCTGGCGGCGCGGGGCTTCCGCCTCGGCATCGTCTCCAACCACACGCCGGTCGCGCGGCCGGCCATCGAGGCCCTCTTTGGCGACCTGGTCCCGTCCCGCCAGATTCTCATCAGCGGCGAGGAGGGCGTCCACAAGCCCCGCCCGACGCTGTTCCGGCGCGGCGCGGCCCGCCTGCGCACGCCGCCCGCCCAGTGCGCCTTTGTGGGCGACAACCTGATAGTAGACGCGACGGCGGCGGTGGCGGCGGGCTTCGGCCTGGGCGTCTGGGTGGACCGCGAGGGCGTCGGCGAGCAGGGGCTGCCGCCGGGCGTCCGCCGCGTGACGCGCCTAGAGGAAGTTTTGGGATTAGTCAGCCGTACAAGCGAATGAACGGTAGGGGCTGGGTCTCCCAGCCCAGGGCGAGGTGACCTCGCCCCTACAAATGACAGACCAGATTGAAGCTAACTATGCAAAACCTGATACGCGATTTCACGAGTGGGGAGGGGGAGGGCGTCATTCACAACGTGGGCGGTCTCACCCTGGCGTCCGACGTCTCCGAGGGCCGCTGGCAGTCGCCGGTCTACGACGCCGACCCCTTTGACGAAATGATTCCGGGCTGGAACGCCTGGACGCCCGGCGCAAGCTGGACCGAGTTGAGCGTAAGGGTGCGGCTGCCCGACGGCTGGAGCGGCTGGCTCAGCCTCGGCCGCTGGGGCACGGGCATCGAGCGCGGCAGCGTGGCGGGGCAGGGCGATGGGCGTGTCACCGTCGCCATTGACACCGTCACCTGCCGGGGGTGCATCGCCGACGGCTGGCAGGCACGCGTCAGCCTCCGCCGTGACGGGGCAACAGGGGCAGCGCCGACGCTGGTGGACCTGTCGGTCTGGACCGGCCACCATGCCGAGCGGCAACCGCTCAGCCACGAGCGCCACGCCGCCTGGGGCAAGACAGTGGACGTGCCGACGCGCTCGCAGGCGGTCGAGGCGGAGGACGTGCGCTGGCACATTTGCAGCCCCACCTCGCTGGGCATGGTCCTGGCCCACTACGGCGTCGCTCAGCCGACGGTCGAGGTGTGCGAGGGGGTGTTCGACTACGGCAAGCGCATCTGGGGCAACTGGCCCTTCAACGCCGCTTATGTGCTGCCCGCCAGCGGGGGCCGCCTGATTGGACACGTCGAACGCTGGGACAGCCTGCGACCCATCGAAGACGAGATCGCGGCCGGCCGTCCCGTCGTCCTCAGCCACCGCTGGCAGCCCGGCGACCTGGAGGGCGCGCACAGCCCGCAGAGTACGTCCGGGCACCTGATTGTGGTGGTCGGCTTTGACGAGCAGGGCAACGTGGTGGTCAACGACCCGGCCTTCGACCCGACGAAGGGTGAGAGCGTCCGCCAGGTCTACCGCCGCCAGGACATCTACCGCACCTGGCTGGAACGCGCGTCGGGCGTCGTCTACACGGTGCGCGAAACATCCCCGCCGAATGGGTAGAGACGCGACAAAGTGCCCCGTACTCGGGGTATGTCGCGTCTCTACCTGTCGCGTCTCTACCGATGAACCGGAAGGGAACCCAGCATGGGCTTTGAGTGGTTTACCCTGCGGCGCGTCGCCGCCATCACCCTGACCATTGTTCTGACCCTGGCCGCCGTGCGCGCCGTCAGCGAGGTCAGCAGCGCCCTGACGCTGATCTTCATCAGCCTGCTGTTCGCCACGGCCGTCAAGCCGCCGGTCGTCTGGCTGGAACGGCGGCGCATCCCGCGCGGGCTGGCGATTCTGCTGGTCTACCTGGTCGCGCTGGCCGTCCTCGTCCTGGCCGGGCTGCTCGTCTTCCCGCCGCTGGTGGGCGAGGCCACGACCCTGGTGCAGAACGCGCCGGGTTACTACCAGCGCGTGGTGACCGCGTTGACCACGATTGACAATCCCCTCATCCGCCAACTCAACCAGTTCCTGCTCTCCGAACAGTTGACGAGCTGGGCGACCTCCACCGCCGGGCGGCTAGCGGGCAGCCTCGCCGGCAGCCTGATTGACATTGGCACGGCCCTCGCGGGGGCCGTCTTCGCGCTCATCACCCTGCTGACCGTCGGGTTCTACTGGATCAACGAGCAGGGCCGCATCGAGCGCACCTGGTTCTCGCTGGTGCCGGCCTCCAACCGTCCCCGCCTGCTCGAAACATGGCGGCGCATCGAGGAGCGCCTGGGCGCCTATCTGCGCGGGCTGGCCCTGCTGTGTCTGGCCGTCGGCGTCCTCTGCGGCGCGGGCTACGCCGTGCTGGGTGTGCGCTACGCCCTGGTGCTCGGCGTCATCGCCGCCATCCTGGAAGCCGTGCCGACCATCGGCGTGCTCATCACCGCCATCCTCGTTACCCTGGTCGCCCTGCCCCAATCGCCCACGCTGGCCCTCCTCGCCCTGGGCTGGACGCTGGTCGTCCAGCAGGTCGAGAACACCTTCCTCGTGCCGCGCGTCATGGGCCAGGCCATCGGCGTCAGCCCCCTGACGCTCATCGTCGCGCTGCTCATCTTCGGTAGCCTGCTGGGCGTGTCGGGGGCGTTACTGGCCGTGCCGCTGGCGGCGATTGTCCAGATTGTGGTGGAGGAGTGGGTGATTCGGGAGACAGACACAGCGGCGCTGGCCGTCGAGACGCGGCTGGGGGAGCGGGTGCGGCTCAAGCTGCTGGAGCTACGCGGCCACCTGCGCCACCGGCTGCGCGCCAGCGACGCAGCCCTGCGGCTGGAGGATGGTCACGACGCGCTCCTCTACCAGCTTGAACTGGCCGTCGAGCGCGCCCTACGTGCCCTGCCCGCCACCGACCTGGGCGACCCGTCCGACCCGGCGTTGGCCGCCGCCTGGACCGCCGCGTCGGATGAACTGGCCCATGTACGGGCGCTACTGGAAGTGGCCGACAAGGAGATTCCCCCCAACTCGGGCATCCAGGCCGTCATGCAGGATTTGGAGGCGCTGCTGAGCGCCGTAGCGGGTACTGGGACAGCGAGCGAGGCGGCTTAATCCTCTCACCTGAGAAGATTGACGAAGTAGGCGATAGTTATCCCCTCTCCCAGGGGGAGAGGGAGGGAAAAGCCGCTGACCCCATAGATCGCCGTCCACGTGACACAGCCCCGACTTCGTGACGAAGTCGGGGCCGTGTCGTGTTGTAAGAGCTTACTTAGGCATGCCGGCGAGGGCGTTGAAGGACGGTCGGGGGGACCAGTCGGGG
>CAZFUK010000035.1:0-4355 GCA_964522005.1 uncultured Anaerolineales bacterium
GTCCCACCGCTCGCGCTGGGCCAGGAAGCGGGTCTGGACCATCAGGCCCAGGACGGCGGCCAGGAAGACGGCGAACTGGCCCGCCACGCTGGGCGCGAAGACCAGGTGTTGGGTCAGCAGGAGGCCGAGCGGCAGGACGGCCAGACCCGGCCGCCGACACCGACGGTAGACCCACGCGGTCCAGACGACGAGGGTCCACGTCACCGTGCAGCCCACCCACAGGACGGGCAGCGTGTCGTTGCTGGGCGTCGTGCCGCCGGCGGCCTGGCCCCAGGCGGCGACGCGCTGGAGCAACTCGGTCGTGGCGGCCAGGCTGGCGCGGACCACGGGCAGCCCCGGCCACTCCTCGACGCGGCCTCGCTGGAGCCAGCCGACCGTCTGCCAGGCCACGTTCAGCAGCGTTGCCAGCGACGGCAGCGCGCCGATGAGCCACAGGCCGACACCGACACCCCCTAGCAGCCCCACCAGCGTCAACCGCATTCCAGGCCGCCGCCCCTTGGCCGCCCACAGCCCCACCGGCAAGGCGACGACGGTCACGCCGAGCAGCGCCCCCGAGCCGGGCAGCCAGTCCGCCGTCATCACCGACCACGGCAGGCAGATGACCGTCAACGCCAGGAACAGCGTAGCGATCCACCCTTCCCTGGGCCGCAGCCAGCGCACAAAGCGAATAATGAGTTCAGCCATCTTGGATTTAGAGAATCCCTCTCGATTCGTGTAGTCTCTCTGGTCTTCCGAGTTTTACCTATCTGTCCCAGGATGTAGTCATCCTAATGGCTACACGAAAAACCTCCATCACGCATCACGCATCACGCATTACGCCTTCCCTACTCCTCCGTCGGCCGGGCAATCAACCGACCGGTTGCGCCGACAACGTATTCCTGGCGGCCCTGGCGCTTGCCTCGGAAGATGGGAGCGAACTGGTAGCCACGCTGGATGCGGGTCATGGCGATGCCCGCTTCGGCCAGCCGTCCCGCCAACAGGGCCGCCGCCTGCTCCGCGACACCTGCCCCTTCAAAGGTGGCAGGGTCAATCAGGACAACGTGGGCCGCCAGGCCCTGGCGTTGCAGGCCGACCAGCCGGGCCAGCCAGTCGCCCTGGACCGACGGCGTCACCAACACCAGCGTCAGGCCGCGCCCCAGCGAGGATGCCGCGCCGCCGAGGAACTGAGCCAGCGGCAGGCCGGGCGCAAGGTTGGCGACGGCCAGGGCGCGCAGGATGCGCCAGAAGTGGTCACTGCCCCGGCTTGGTGGGATAAGGGCGGGCGAACTGCCCGAACAGGCCAGCCCGACGGCGCGGCCCTCGGCCAGCATGGCGTTGACCAGGGACGCGGCGAAGATAACGGCGTACTCTTCGGTCGAGTCGGCGCCCTGCCCCACGTGGACCCCGGCGTCCAGGTCCAGGATAACCCAGACGTTGCCCGACGGCTCCAGGTCGAACTCCTTGACGTAGAGCTGGTCGTGCTTGGCGCTGAGCGGCCAGTGGACGGCGCGCAACTCGTCGCCGGGGACGTAGTGGCGCACGCTCGACGCAGTGGTCGTGCGTTCCAGGGCGCGGCGGCGCACCTGGGCCACGCCGGGCGCCGCGCCACGCGGCAGCTCAATGTGGGGCAGTCGGGACACCGGCGGGTAGACGACGAAGGTTTCGGAGGTTGGGTAGTCGCGGCTCGCCTCAAACAGGCCAAACGGGTCGCCAAAGCGCAGGCGCATCGGCCCCAACTGGTAGACGCCGCGTCGGGTGCAGATCATGTCCAGCACCCAGCGTTTGGTCGTCTGGCCGCCGGTGGACTCGACGCGCCGCGCCGTGTAGCCCGGCAGCGTTGACTCGTCCTCGATCTCAATCCAGAGCAGGGGCAGCACGCTCCCGTTGACCAGTTCGAAGTTCTCCTCGATCCGGTCGCCCACCTGCGCCCAGCCGTAGCGGCGGCCTCGCGAGAAGCCCAGCCCCTGCTGGAGTGAGCGCGTCCAGCGGTAGCTCAGGGCGAGCAGACCGCTCAGCCCCAGCAGCAGCATGCGCGAGGCGGGCGAAGGGTCGAACACCTGCATCACCAGGGCCACGGCGATGATGAGCGGCAGAAACGGCATCCGCAGCCGGGGCCGATCCGGGTCGTGGAACCAGTCGCGCCACCGCGCTAGCATACGGCCAACCAGTCGGGGACGAGCGCCGCCGCCGGGGGGTACGGGTCGCGGGCGTCGAGCCAGTGGATACGCGGGTCGGACCGTTTGAACCACGCGCCCTGCTGGCGGACAAAGCGGCGCGTGTTGCGCTTGATCAGGGCAACCGCTTCCTCCACGCTCGCCTCACCGCGCAAGACCGGGGCGAACTCGCCGTAGCCCAGGGCCGTCATGGCCGGCCGGTCGAAGCCGTAGCCCTGCGCCACCAGGCGCCGCACCTCGTCTTCCAGCCCGGCGGCTATCATCGCGTCAATGCGCGCGTCCAGACGCGGGTAGAGCAGGTCACGGTCCAGGTGGAGGCCGAGAACCAGCGTACGGTAGGGGGGCGGGGCCTTGGCCTGCGCCTCGGAGAAGGGGCGGCCGGTGACGTGGTACACTTCCAGGGCGCGAATGACGCGCCTCACGTTGCGCGGGTCTATCCGGGCCGCCGCCGCCGGGTCCACCCGCTCCAGTTCCGCGAACACCGCCGCGCCGCCTTCCGCCTCGGCGCGGGCGTGGAGCCGGCCGCGCAAGTCCCAGTCCGGCGGCGCCTCGGGCACGGTCCAGCCCTCCAGGAAGCCCCACACATACTGGCCCGTCCCGCCCACCAGCAGGGGCAACTTTCCGCGCCGCTGGACCGCCTCCACCGCCGCACGGGCCAACGCCTGGAACTGGGCCAGGCCGACCGTCGCGTCCGGGTCGGCGATGTCGAGCAGGTGGTGCGGCGCGGCGGCCTGTTCCTCGGGCGTCGGCTTGGCCGTGCCGATGTCCATGCCGCGGTAGAACTGGCGCGAGTCGGCGGAGACGATCTCGCCGTCGAAGGTCTGGGCCAGGCGAACGGCCAGGGCGGTCTTGCCGACGCCCGTTGGGCCGACAATGGCGAGGAGGGGTGGGAGGGACATGCTGGTCTGGAAATCTCTGACGCCGTGAATTGGCGTAACCGGGTAGAGCGTTTACACTTACTGTGATATGCACCGTTGGGAGGCCGCCAGGCCCTCCCCGTTAAACTGTACGCTTGTTTCCCAAGGGAGGCAAATTGCTCCGTCGTCTGGGCCTGTGCCTGTGGCTCCTCGTGCTGGTGGGCTGCCAGACCGCGCCGCCCCCGCCGCCCACCCCTACCACGACACCGCCCCCCACAGGTACGGCCGTGCCGCCGACAGCCACGCGGCCCCCCACCGCCTCGCCGACGGCGCCGCCTTCGCCCACGCCGCCGCCGACCCAGACGCCCCTGCCCACCGACACGCCGGCGCCGACGGCCACGCCCGCTCCCACCTCGACGCCGACCCGCACGCCCGACGCCTATTCCAGCCTGGACCTCGAGGGCTTGCGGGCGCGGTCTGATGGCGGCGGCGAGATTGAGACCGTGCGCGTCCTCGAAGAGCGACCGGAGTTTACGCGCTACTTGATTCAGTATCCCAGTGATGGGCTAAGGATTACGGGGGTGATGGATGTCCCGACGGGCGAGGGGCCTTTCCCGGTCGTCATTGTCAACCATGGCTTCATCCAGCCGACCGCCTACCGCACGACGACGGCCTACACGCTGCCCCTGGCCGACCACCTGGCGCGCAACGGCTACCTGACGCTCCACCCCGACTATCGGACCTACGGCGGCTCGGATCGCGGGCCGAACCCGTTCCGTATCGGCTATGCCATTGACGTGCTGAACCTGGTGCAACTGGCGAAAGCGCTGCCCAACGTCCAGCCGGACCGTATCGGCATGCTCGGCCACAGCATGGGCGGCGGCATCACGACGCGGGTGATGGTCGTCACGAGCGATGTCAAGGCGGTGGTGTTGTATGGGGCGATGAGCGCCGACGAGGTCGAGAACTACAACCACCGCGTCGCCAAGGGCTGGACCAGCAACGAGGCCCAGTTTGGCGACGTGCTACCCGTCACGCCCAAGGCCCGCCCCGACGTCTACGAGCGCATCTCGCCCATGAGCCACCTGGAGTACGTCACCGCGCCCGTCAGCGTCCACCACGGCCAACTGGATACCGAGGTGCCGCCCCGCTTCTCGGACCGACTGGTGCGCGAGCTGCGCGCGGCCGGCCGCGATGTGGACTACTTCGTGTATCTGAACCAGCCGCACTGGTTCACGGGCCAGAGCCAGGCCCTGTTCCTCGAGCGCGTCGTCCAGTTCTTCGACCGACATCTCAAGGCTGTTCCCTAGACCTGACAGGTTTCTAAAAACCTGTCAGGTCTGAT
>CAZFUK010000035.1:4455-17865 GCA_964522005.1 uncultured Anaerolineales bacterium
GTGACGCCGTGCTCCACCCCGGCCGGCGCCCAGATCGTGACACCAGCGCCCGCCGTTTGCCTCTCCTCCCCTACCACAAACACCCCCTCCCCTTCCAGCACCAGGTAGAACTTGTCCTGGTCGTCGTGGGTGTGGACGTGCTGCGTCTGCCCCGCTTCCAGACAGTTGAGGCCAAGCAAGAGACGGCCGCTCTCGAAGAGCGTGGCTTTGTAGAACTTGTCGGGCCGCGCCCCGACGCGAGCGCGGTAGTCCATGAAATACGTCATTGTCTGTTCCTTATGTAACCTCTATGACTACACGAAAGGCAAGCGCCGAGTAGATTTCGCGCAGAAAGCGCGAGGGCCGCGCCGCCAGGCGTTCGGGCGGCGTCAGGCCGCAGCGGGGGGCGAGGCGGGCGTAGGTCTCAAAGGACAGGGGATAGGGTACCCAGGGGTTGCCGGTGTCCACGTTGTACTCGACCAGGAGCAAGCGGCCGCCCGGCTTGAGGTAGGCCACGAGCCGCCGCAGGACGGCGTCCTTGTCGCGGAAGAAGTGGAGGACGTTCGCCATCACCAGGCCGTCCAGGGGCGGCAGGTCGAGGGGGCCTGTCAGGTCGGCGGGGATGAACTGGGGCGGGGCGTGGGGGAACATGGCGCGGAAGGCGCGGCGCTGGGCGTCGAGGCGGCCCCGGTCCTGGTCAACCGAGTAGAGGGCGGCGTCGGGACCGACCAGTTCGCGCACGGCGAGCGTAAAGGCCCCGTCGCCGGAGCCGATATCGGCCCACACCCCGCCCGCGCCTGGAACGCCGCGCCGCAGGAGTTCGACGTGGTCCTGGTGGTTCATGGGCTGGTGAGGAGCGCGGTTCGACGCGCAGGGCGAGGAAACCTCGCCCCTACACGCCGATTATGTCACGCGAAGGCGACGCCGCGCAAGAGGTGGGTCAGGGCGAAGTCCAGCACGGTGGCCGAGCGCTGCATCTCCGCCAGGTGAATCTCATCCAGCTTGTCAACGTGCTGCGACTTCTTGACGACGAGAAAGCGCGCCCGGCGCAGCAGCCAGTTGTAGCGCTCGGCCACCAGGTTGCTCTGGAGCAGATGGCCTGGATCGTGGCGGGCGATGGGCTGCCAGTCGGCGCGCATCTGGGCGGTGTAGCCGCGCAGGTAGTCCAGGTCGGACAGTTTGCGCCCCAGCACACGGAAGTGGACGGCGCGCATGACCTGGCCGAGTTGGACGACGAGGTCGGCATGGTTCAGGGTATCGAAATCGGTCTGGTCGGGGCGGATGCCCGTCAGCCACTTGAGCTGGTCGTCCAGGCCGTCCAGGACCGTATTCCAGACCTGGGCGAAGTGTTCGACCAGCGTCCCCGGCTGGAGGCGGTCATAGGGCGCCTGGGCAGCCAGACGGGTGGCCTCGGCGTGGAGCGCGGAGAGTTCAAGACCGGCCCGCGCCAGGGGCGTGGTGGCTGGGACTTCGCCGCGCCGCAACCGCTCTAACTCGGCCGGCCAGTCGCCCGCGATACTCCAGACCAGGGGTTCGAGGAAGGGGTCCACTGGGCCAGGCGCCTGGTACATGGTAGGGACCTGGGGGGTTGTTTCTTCAGCCATACGTCGCGGCTCCTTGAGGAGAGGCGTGTGAGGGCTTGATGATACACCAGGGCGCCTGGGGATGCAAGAAACGGACAGGGTGATCTTCTCCCCCTTCCCTGGCAGGGAAGGGGGCGGGGGGTTAGGTTCGGGGCAGCGGCGCGGACACCTCGCCCGCCTCACGCCTCATGGACGTGCTCACCGTGCGGGGCGTGCAGGTGCGGGTGCGCGTGGACGACCGCGCCGTGGCGGTGGCGGTGGGCGTGGACCAGGTTGCAGCGCAGCAGTAGGTCACGGTCGGCCAGAATCTCGGCCGTCGGCCCTTCGGCGGCGACACGGTGCGTCTCGTCGAAGACGTACACGCGGTCCGCGATCTCGGAGACGATGTCGAGGTCGTGGGTCGAGGTGATGAAGGTCCCCCCCAACTCGGACTGTTCGAGGATAAAGTCCACCAGCCAGCTCTGGCTGCGCGGGTCGAGGCCGGTCGTCGGCTCGTCCAGCAGCCAGACTTGCGGGCGGAGGGCGAGGACCGACGCCAGGGCGACGCGGCGCTTCTCGCCGCCGCTGAGGCGGTGCGGGGCGCGGTCCACCAGGTGCTCGATGCGCAGCGTCTGGATCGCCTCGTCCACGCGGGCCTTGACCTCCGCCTCGCTCAGGTCAAGCTGGAGGGGGGCGAAGGCAATCTCATCCCAGACCGTCGGCGAGAAGAGTTGGACGTCGGCGTCCTGGAAGACGAGGGCGACGCGGCGGCGGAAGTCGAAGGCAAAGGCGTCGTCGTTGAAGCGGTCCTCGCTCAGCGGCTGGCCGAAGGCGCGCACGACCCCCTGCTGTGGGAAGTAGAGGCCGTCGAGCAGCTTGAGCAGCGTGCTCTTGCCGCAGCCGTTGGAGCCGAGCACGGCGACCTTCTCCCCCCGCGCGACCTGGAGCGACACGCCCGCCAGGGCCGGCTGGCGGCGGTCATAACTGAAGTGGACCTCTTCGACCTCAAACACAGGCTCACCGTTCATGTACCTATTCCGTAGTGCGTAGTGCGTAATCCGTGTTCCGTATTCTCTACCCACGACCAAACCACAAGGCAAGCAGGGCCACGGTTAGTGCGGCGCCGGTCCACAGCCAGTCACGCCGCTGCATGGTGAAGCGGTCCAGGGTGCGCGGCCGGCCGCGATAGCCCCGCGACAGCATCGCCAGGTAGACGTCCTGGCTCAGCCCGTAGGACTTGCCCATGAGCACGCCCATGGTGTTGGTCACCACGCGGCGCTGGGCGTCGGGCTGGAGCCGCCCCACCACCCGGCTCTGGCGCGCCTCGAACATGTCGCCAGCCGTCTTGAGCAGCAGGTAGATGTAGCGGTAGGTCATGCCCAGGATGAGCAGGAAGACCGACGGCACGCGCAGGACGCTCAGCGCGCGTAGGAGGGTATTCCACGGCGTCACCAGGACCAGCAGAATCGCCAGCGACACCGAGGTGCCGACGCGCAGAATGAGGAACGCCGCCGCCCGCAGCCCCTGGGCCGTAATGGCGACCAGGGGGTTGGACCACAGAGTGAGGATGGGCGCGCCGGGCGTGACGACGTTGAACAGGACGGGCAGGGCGACCAGGCCAGTGAAGAAGGGCAGGGCGACCCAGACATGCCGCACGAAGAAGCCGAGCGGCACCCGCGACGCCCAGGCCAGGCTCAGGACGAGCAGGTACAGCGCCGCGATGACCCACAGGTTGCGCGCGAACGAGACCGCCAGGAGCAAGGCGAGGACGCTGACCAGCTTGACGCGGGGGTCCAGGCTCTGCAGGACCCCCGGCCGGCGGGCGATGTCCTCGGCGAACAGCGTTTGTTCCAGCGTGTGCGTGACACTCGACAGGGTCCGTTCGACCAGGGAGCGGGCCATGTTAACCCTTCTGGGCCGTCGTGCGGCGCGCCAGGAAGGAACCGACCACCCAGATGACCACCAGGGTGAGCGCGATGCCCAGCCCGGCCGAGAAGATATAGCCCAGGTTGGCGTTCAGGCCGGGCACGGCGTAGTCAGGGATCGGCGCGCTCCAGGACTGGGTCTCGGCCAGGCCCGGCGGCGTGAAGCCGACGATGTCGGCGATCTCGTCGGCGGCCCACTCGCCCCAGGCCGAACCGGCGGCCAGGAGGCCGAGCGGCGACAGGACGACGAGCGCGGCCAGGCCCATCCACAGCGGCCGCAGGCGGCTGGACTCGAGGCGCGAGGCGGCGCCCGGCGTGAGGCTGACTTCGAGCAACTCGGGGTTGCCACGCTGGAGATAGGCGACGATGCCCGCCGTCACCAGCCCCTCGATGACCGAGGCGACGAGCATGTGGGGGATGAGCATGGCCGGCACCGAGACCTGGATCGGGAAGGGCGCGTAGAGCGGCGTGCCGTCGGCGGCGTGGAACAGAATCGGTTGCAGGCCGAACATGACCCCCGCCAGCCCCGCGATGAGGCTGAGCGAGGCCCAGCCCGCCACGAAGGAGGCGATCAGGCGGCGGCGGTCGGAGATGAGGGTGTTGCCGCCGAGGGCCCGATAGATGAACGAGGCGGTGTAGGGCAGGATGAGCGCCATGAGCAGGATGTTCCCACCGTAGGCCAGGATGCCGCCGTCGCCAAAGAACAGGGCCTGGATGAGCAGGGCGATGGAAACGGCCACCGCCGCGCCAGCCGGGCCGATGACGATGGCAGCGATGGTCCCGCCGATGGCATGGCCCGTCGTGCCGCCAATCAGCGGGACGTTGAACATCATGATGACGAAGGAAAAGGCGGCGAACAGCGCGACCAGGGGCACCATGCGCTGGTTCAACTGGCGGCTCAACTGGCGCATCGCCAGCCCTAGCCAGGGCAGCGCGACAATCCACAGGGCGATGGCGAACAGGGGGCCGAAATAGCCGTCCGGAATGTGCATGTTCGGGCCGACGGCCAGGCTCGCGGGCAGGGGGAGCAGAGACAGCAGCATAAGGTACTCTCCTAGCGTGACAACATATCCAGGGATGTAGTGTAGCTGAGGCCGTCCAGTCTTACCTGACCGGGGCGCACACTTGCATCTTAGTGTAATTACAACAACTTGCAGCTAATAATAATAGGCCCAACGTCACGGCCAGTCAAGACGGCCGCGAGGCCTCCCACTCCCCAAGCCAGGCCCGCAGCTTCAGACCCCAGCCCGTATGGACTCGTGACACGAACGCCAACAGCGTGCCCCGCCCACTCTGCCCTAGCCGCGCCAGGAGCCAGGCCCGCCACGCGCCGACGGTGAAGCGGGCGTAATCCGCCGCCCAGCGGCCAATGCCCTCCCAGCCGAGAACATCTAAGGCCCACAGCAGCACGGTCGGGAAGACCACGGCGAAGCGGAGAAGCATCAGCGTATAGTCGCGCCAGGTGGTGCGGTCCTGGAAGAAGCGCCGCACCGCGTCCTCCCCCAGCGTCGCCAGGACGGCCAGGAAGCGGTTCATGATGTCGTTGACCTCGGAGCCACCGCGCCAGGGACTCATGAAGCGGGCGAAGACCCACATGAGGCTGACATTGTCCTGCCGCGCCGAGATGGAGGCCAGGTCGCCCGCCTCCAGGCGGTCGTGGCGCAAGGCGTAGTCGGCCAGGGCGGCGACGCGGTCGAGGTTGCGCACGAACGACCCAAAGCCGCAGAACGTCAGCGGCGACTGGTGGGCCGAGGCGTCCCCGACGGCCAGCACGCCCCGCGCGTTTACCGTGGGGCAGGCGCCGTGGCGCGACGGGATGAAACCGTAGACCGGGCGCAGGTGCTCGAAGTGAGAGCCGGGCGCTTTGTACTCGGCCAGGCGGGCAAAGTAGACCTCGAACAGGTCCAGCAGGCTCTGGGGCCGCGCCGGGTCCACCACGTCGTAGTAGAACAGGTAGACGGTCAACTCGTCGTGGCGGCCGGGGAAGCCTTCCCACATCAACTGACGCCCGCCCTCATCGGTGTGGGCCGTAGTCACCAGAATCTCGCCCAGGTCCAGGTCCACCCCCCGCGCGCCATCCGAGGCGTACCCCCGCGCCACCGTACCGACGGTGGGACAGACGCCGCTGAAGGGCGTGACGGCCAGGGCCAGCGACAGGGGGGAGGTCGCGCCCAGGGCGTTGACCAGCAGCCGTGCCCCGTACCGCTCTACCCGCCCCTCCGCCGCCACCACTTCGACCACGCTACGGACGGGGCCGCCGTCGGCCAGCCAGACCGCGCGAAACTCGCGGTGGTCGAGGATGGTGACGCCGCAGGCTTCGAGCCGGGCGCGGGCCAACCGCAGCAGCGCGCCCGCGTCTATCGCCACGTCCAGCACATCGTCCAGCCACAATTCGTGGGTCGCCGCCTCCCCCGCCGCGAAGCGTACCAGTCCGGTACGGTAGTGACGCATGGCGACGCCGTTTAGATCTGCCTCGCTGAACAGGCCGCTCGTGACCAGCACCCGCGCCTCGGCCTCGCTGATGTTCCACTCGCGGTGCGCGCTGCCCGCCACGCGCTGGTCGAAGACCATGACGCGCCAGCCGCGCCGCGCCAGGGCCAGGGCCGTCAACAGCCCCAGGCTGCCGCCCGCGACGACCACGTCGAAGTCGGCGTCGGTGGCGGGCAGGCCGCCGTGGTGGACGTGGGCCGGCGGCTGCTCGCCGCGAATGAGGCTGGCCCAGCGCCGGTCGAGGGATTGGACGTGGGCCAGGGACTCGGGGCCGTGGGGCATCTGGAGGAAGTGGTGGGTGGTCAGGGGATAGCGTCGTTGTAAATCTTGCAGGTCAGTCTCAGCGAGGTACACGTAAACTCCAGTAAATTGACGAATGGTAGATGTCGCGCATCGCCCTTAACATGAATCACTAAGGCCACCAAGGCCACCAAGACACCGAGGAGAGGACAATAAGCTTCGTGCCTTCGTGTCTTGGTGGCCTTGGTGATAGACAAGGAGCACCACGGGCTGACTGAAGTGCCTAGCGGCGTTGACGGGACTTGGGGTCGGGCTGCTCGTCGGTCGGCTCCGCGACCTGGTAGCGCTTGCCGTAGACCCGCCCCTTCCACATGACGCCGCGCCCCAGGAGCGAGCGCAGCGCGGAGCGCACAGCGATCACGACAAACGCGAGCGCGCTGAACGGCTGGAGCAGGCCATACCAGGCCGGGACGCGGAACAAGCGGTCCCAGCCCATGAGGCCGAGGGCCAGGAAGGCGTAGGAGTAGCCCGCCAGGAGCAACACCGTGTCGTTGTCCGGTTGCAGGCCCAGTGAGATCAAGCTGGGCGTGAGGCTCGCCAGGACCACGCTCAGGACGACGAACGCGCCCCGCCCCTGGTCCAGGTTCAGAAACTGGAAGCTATTCTTGCTGAACCCGGTCATGATGTCGGCCAGGTTGCGGTAGGCCCGGGCGCGCACGAGCGCCTCGGCGCGCGCGAAGCCATAGCGCACACCGTGCGCCTTGAGCCGCACCGCCAGCCGTATGTCCTCGGCCAGGCTGTTGCGAACGGCCTCGTGGCCGCCCAGGCGTTCGTACACCTCGCGTCGAATGAGGAAGTACTGCCCGTTGGCGAGAGCGGATGGGTGGCGCGGCTGGTTGACCGTCAGGGCCGGCACGCCAATGAAGTACTGCTGGAAGGCGAAGGGCACCAGGACGCGCTCCCAGAACGACGCACATTCCTGGCCCACCATGACCGAGACGGCTTCCAGTTGACGGTCGAGGGCGTAGCCCAGGATGCTCGCCAGCGACAGGGGCGCGTGCTCCGTGTCAGCGTCGGTGAACAGCAGCCAGTCGCCGGTCGCCGCCATTGCCCCCAGGTGGCAGGCGTAGTTTTTGCCCGTCCAACCCGGCTGCAATCCACCGGTGCGCACGATGATGGCGTCGAACTCCGAGGCGACGGCCAGCGTGGCGTCGGTGGAGTCGTCGTCTACGACGATGACCTCGTAGCTCCCGTAGTCGAGCGCGAGGAGCGAGGCGAGCAGGCGGCCCAGGTTGGGGGCCTCGTTGCGCGCGGGAACGATGACGGAGACACGCGGCATCCCGAGACGGCGCGGGACGGTGGGTACCGCCGGCAGCGCGGTGTAGCGCCGCAGCGAGCTGACGGCAAACACCGCCTGGGCGAGGACAATCAAGAGACACAGCCACAGCATCGAAGGCTCACCTTCCCTGTGCCACCGAGGTGGACGCGGTCGGACGTCTCTGAATCATAGTCCACCCGCGCGCTGCTGTCCAACTCAGACCCGCCACCGCTTCGACAGCCACACCAGGACCGGGTACACCAGCAGCCCAATCGCCAGGCCGACCAGGACGCCGCTGACGCTCTGGACCCAGGGCGCCGAGTCCCACCAGCCGGCGTAGACGGCGTGGATATCAAGCTGCCACAGGGCGAGTACCGGCGCGGTGACGGCGAAGCGCTGCGGCCAGGTCAGCCGCTTCCACCAGCGGTTGACGCGCTGCGGGCGGGCGTAGAGCCAGCGCACCAGGACCAGCCCGCCGATAGCCGCGATGCAGCGTGTACAGACGACCTCGCTGAAGCCCGCCACCTGGAAGAAGTGGCCGGGCGGCTCCGGGCAGATGCCCAGCCCCAGCCAGTAGACGAACGCGCCAATGGGGCCGAACAGCGGCCCGCCAATGGCCGTGAACAGCGGCCCCACCAGCAGCCCGCTCAGCATAAAGCCCAGCAGCACGTCGGCCGGCCACCACCGCCACGAGAGTGTGGGGGGGTAGGTAGCAGGGACCAGGGATTGGGTTGCGCCGACTCGTTCTGTCTTGACCGTCATAATCTCACTCTTCACCTATGACGCCTCACGCCTCACGCTTCACGCTTCACGCTCCACGCTCGACACTCCACGCTTCACGTCCCTCCATCCGTCGGCACTCCCACCAGGTGCCCGGCAGCATCGCCAGCTTGGCCCAGGTTCCCAGGTGGGCGCGCTGGGTGAAGACATCGTAGCCATTGGCGAGGATGCGGTCGAGGATGGCGCGGTAGACGCGGATGGCCGAGGCGATGGCGAAGCGGCCTTCGGGCAGCAGGTAGTGCAGACCCTGACAGCCCTCGTCGTACAGGCGGGAGGCGCGGACAATCTGGAAGTCCATCAGGGCGCGGAAGCGCTCGCTGATGACGCCCCGCATAATCTCGTCCTCGCTGACGTGGAAGCGGGCCAGGTCCTCTTGGGGCAGATAGATGCGGCCCCGCGCCGCGTCCTCGCCCACGTCGCGCAGGATGTTGGTCAACTGGAGCGCGACGCCCGCCTTGATGGCGTAGGGGATGGCCGCCTCCGACTTGAAGCCCGTGATGTGCATGCTGACCAGCCCCACCGTCGCGGCGACGCGGTAGCAGTACAGCCACAGGTCGTCAAACGTCGGGTAGCGATGGACCGTCAGGTCCATGCGCACGCCTTCGAGCAGTTCGTCCGGGTACTGCTGCGGGATGGTGTAGCGCAGCCGGGTGTCCGCCCACGCCACCAGCACCGGGTCGTCCTCGGGTGGGGTCAGGCCGCGCGCCGCCGCCGCCCACCCGTCGAGCGAGTAGCCGTGGTCGGTGTGGACCACATCCACAATGTCGTCGGAGCGGCGGCAGAAGGCGTAGAACGCCCGCACCGCGCGGCGCTTGTCCGGCGGGAGCAGACCAGACGTGAGATAGAAACTGCGCGAATGGTGTTCGGTGATGCGGCGGCAGACCTCGTACGCCGCGTCCAGGCTGACGGGCATGTCGTGGGGCCACAGCCCCAGTTGGGCAATCACACGCTCCTGGCTCACGCCGTCCTCCCTACGCTGTCTGAGGTTGGGCTATCGGGACCACCGGGCTGTCTTCGCTGGGCCGAGCCGCCGACCGCGCGGCATGGGACGAGAGCAAGGCGCGTGCCGCTCGCCGTCCACTGGCCACCGCGCCCTCCATGCTGTCGTAGAACCGCTGCTGGGTGTAGCCACCCGCCAGGAACAGGTTGGCGATGGGCGTGGCCTGGGTCGGGCGCAGGTGGTCCAGGCCGGGCTTCGGCCAGTAGACCGACTGCGGAATCTTGACCACCGACGACTTCACAATCTGCGCGTCGCGCGCGGCGTCGGGGAAGACGCGCTGGACATCGCTCCACACCTTGGCGACGATGGCCTGATCATCCCAGCCCATGTAGTCGCGAGCCGGGGCCATGACGAACTGCATCCGCGACTTGCCGCCGTAGTGGTACTCGGGGGTCGTGTTGCCCATGTCGGCATAGACCGGGATGACGCCGTCGGGGCAGAACAGGATATTGTCAATGCCCGTCACCTGGCGGTCGAGCCAGACCTGGACGGTGATGACCGGCACGCCCTCGAACTGCTTGAGGTTGGCGAAGACCGGGTACTTGGCGCGCCAGCGGTCCGGGACGAGTTGGTTGAGCTTGTGGATGGGCAGCGCGAACAGGTAATCGCGCCCGCGTACGACCCGCCCATCGGCCATCTCCAGCCCGGCAATGGTGTCGTCGTCGTTCAGCAGCACCTGCTTGACCGCCGCGCCCGTCTCAATCTGGCCGCCCTTCCCGCGCACGTAGTCGGCGATGGGACCGACCAGGTAGTCCATGGGCGAGCCGGCCAGGAAGCCCATGCGCGAGGCGCGGTCCTGGCGCAGGAACAGCCCGGCCACGTCGAGGACGATGCGCCCGGCGATCTCGTGGGGCGCCAGGAACTTGAGGGCCAGCGTCATGGGCAGGAACATCTTAGACAGCATGCGGTCGGCGATGCCCACCTTGCGGTGCCAGTCCTGGTAGGTAATCTTGTCCTGCTCGGCGTAGTACTTCTCACCGCCGAAGAGGATGGGAATGAGCGCCTTCGCCAGCGTGAGCTTCTCGACCATGCTAAAATAGTGGTTCTGGAACACGGCCGGCAGCAGGTGCAGCGGCGTCGGCAGGGGCAGCGTGCGGAACTCGAAGCGCTCGCCCTGGTCCAGCGTGTAGGTCAGCACATGCTCCTTCCAGAGCACGTGGTGATAGATGCCCAACTCGCGCATGAGCACGAAGATTTCCTCGTACGCGCCGAAAAAGACGTGCAGCCCGCTCTCAATCCAGTCGCCGTCGCTATCCTTCCAGGCCGACACCTTGCCGCCCAGGAGGGGCCGCTTCTCCAGCAGTTGCACCGTCATGCCCGCGTCCACCAGCGACTTCGCCGCCGCCAGGCCGGCCAGCCCACCCCCCGCGATTACCACATCCACCTGTGCTTGGCTCATCTCTCATCCTCCCCGTCATTGGCATACACCGAGTATAGCATACT
The DNA here is from genome assembly GCA_964522005.1 of uncultured Anaerolineales bacterium. Lineage (GTDB taxonomy): Bacteria > Chloroflexota > Anaerolineae > Epilineales > JAHCIE01 > JAHCIE01. Next base: position 15,193 of record CAZFUK010000035.1, read on the forward strand.
GCGATAGTATTTGTCAAGGCTTTATCTAAGGTTTGCGCGAAGCAGGCGCTAAACTCGAAAACAGGACCATGCCCCACCGCCGCTGCTCCAGCACCCGCCACCCCGCCGACTCGAACACCTGGGCCGTCTCTTCGGGCGTCCAGAACTTGATGCCCGACGTCGCGTTGATGAACGTCTGGACCCGCTGCCCCCGCTCACCCGTGCTCGTCAGCAGGCTCATGAATACGGCGCGGCCTTCGGGCCGAGTGGCGCGGCGCGCTTCGGCCAGGACCGGCCAGGCGGCGCTGAACTCGTTGAGCGAGCCGCCGCACACGACCCCGGCCAGGCTGCCGTCGTCAAACGGCAGGCTCTCGCCTCGCACGCGCACCAGGTCCACCCGCGTGACCCCCTCGTCTTCGACCCGACGCGCCGCCTCGCGCAGCATGGCCGCCGAGAAGTCCACGGCGACGACACGCGAGTCGCCCGACAGGCGGGGCGCTAGCCCACGGGCTTGCAGGGCGGTGGAGCAGCCCAGGTCAAGGTACAGACCCTCGGCGGCGGGTTGGAGCATGTCCCAGACAACCCCGATCTCGCGCTCGACCGGGAACGGCTCGCCGCTCAGCAGGCTCAGCGACCGCCGCCGCCAAAAGCGCTCGTAGCCCCAGGCCGTCAGCGGCAGCACATTGCTCCACTGCGCGGGCGTGATGCCGTCCAGGGCGGGGGCGAGGTCAAGCACCCCGTCGCGGATGGAGTAGCGGTGACACGCGCAGGCCGCCGCGCCGGCGCGAAGGCGCGCCTGGTCGAGCCAGGCCGTCCCGCTCACTAGGCGCAGGGGGGTCCGGCAGCGCGGGCAGACCAGATTGTCCAGTGTCGAACGGTGCATCCAGGTGACCTATCCATACCGAGTAGCGGCCTATTCATCGCTCTAGTGTGGCGTCAGGCTGGATTCTTTACCCTAACGGGACTGGAATGTTTAGCGGGATGGAGATGGGGCGGCGCGCCAACGGGGGACACGCCAGCCGGCGCTGAGCAGCCGGCTCTGGACATCGGCGACAACGGCGCGGACCTGCTCCGCCGTCACGGGCGCTTCGACGGGAGTTTCAGTATCGAACAGGGCGGCGTACTGGTCGTGGGACGCCTCGGGCAACGCACCAGACAGGGTCGCCACCAGGATGGTCCAGCAGCGGGCGACGGTAGGCGGGTTGTAGCCGCCGCCACCCAGGAAGAGCAGGCGGCCATCGCACAGGTCGTGGGCCAGCTCGTGCAACCGTTCCACCAGCCCCTGGTAGGCAGCGGTAGTCAGCCACAGGCCCACCAGGGGGTCGCCCACGTGGGCGTCCACACCGAACTGGACCAGGAGGAACTGCGGGCGGTAGCTGTAGAGCAGCGGCGGCACAATGGCATCGAAGGCGGCCAGGTAGGTGGTGTCGCCAACACGGCGCGGCAGCGGGACGTTGACCGAGTAGCCGTAGCCCGCGCCCGTCCCGAGTTCGTCCACCGCGCCCGTGCCCGGGTAGAAGCGGCCATCGTACTGGTGGAACGAAACCTTGAGGACCGGCTCGTCGTAGAGCAGGGCCTGGACGCCGTCGCCGTGGTGGCCGTCAATGTCAATGGTGGCGACGCGCGTCAGGCCGTAGTCGCGCTGGAGCACGCGGGTGGCGATGACCAGGTCGTTGAAGACGCAGAAGCCGCTGGCGCGGTCGGCCTGGGCATGGTGCAGGCCGCCGGCCGGGTTGAAGGCATGACCTATATCACCATCCATGATGGCGCGCGCCGCCAGGAGCGTGCCCCCCACCGCCGTCGCCGCCCGCTCAAAGACGCCGCGCCAGGCGGGGGTGTCGCGTCGGTCGAGGAAGCCCTCGCCTCGCGCGTCGGCCTCCCTCACGGCGGCGATGTACTCGGCCGTGTGCGCCAGGCGCAGTTCCGCGTCGGTCGCGGACGTGGGCCGCAGCACGGCCACCCCGTTGTCGAACAGGCCCAGGCTCGCCATGAGGTCGTAGCCAAGGCTATAGCGACTCCAGGAGGTCTGGAGGGGCGAGAAGCCCCGCCCACGGTAGACCTCGTGAAAGATGAGGGCGGTGGCGTGAGCCATCAGGGTGTTGTGTTTTCCTCGTCCAGGGCGTACTCGCCCAGCCAGCCATAAGCGGCGATGCGGTCGTAGTGGGTTTCCTGAGCGTGGAAGTGGACCATGACGCGGGCGCGGTTGTACTCAGGATGGCGGCGGAAGAAGTCGCGGTCGGCCCAGTGGATGGCGCTGAGGGCGACAGGCAGGGCGGCTTCGAAGACCTGGGCGCGCCAGTTGGGGTCGGAGAAGGGCGGCGCGACCTTGACCCCGCTGACGTGGCAGTAGACGTGTAGCTCGACTACCCCGTTTTCGCCGTGCACCAGTTCGGCGGTCAGCTCGTCGCGGACCATCTGGGTACGCGAACTGAGCAGGGCCTCGTAGTCGTAGACGTCGCCCACCGCCACGGCGACACCACCGGCGGTGCCGGCCTGGGTCAGCGTGTAGCGGCGGGGTGTCACGTCCGGGTTGGTCCGGGCGGCCCCGATAAAGGAGACAACGGTGCGAGGGAAGTCTTGCATCACAATCGGCGCTTCAATCGGTAATCTGGACCTCTTCATACTAGCACGGTTCGCCCGCTACGTCAATTCGGCGTCGCCGGACCCGCCGCGTCGGCCAGCGGCCGGGTGCGC